>CACYRE010000068.1 GCA_902776735.1 uncultured Erysipelotrichaceae bacterium
TATTTTTACTTATAAAAATAAATATATAAGAAAGAATAGCTTTTGTAAGCAAAATATCAATGATAAATCACTTACAAAAATTATTATACGAGGAGAAATAAATATGAATAAAGATATAACATTAGTTATTTTAGCGGCTGGAATGGGTTCAAGATTTGGTGGTCTAAAGCAGATTGAACCATTTGGACCTAATGGAGAGTTTATTATAGACTATTCTATATATGACGCAATAAAAGCAGTCTTTACTAAAATAGTATTTTTAATTAAAAAAGAAAATTATCAAATATTTAAAGAAACAATTGGTTCTAGAGTAGAACCACATATTAAAGTAGAATATTGCTTTCAAGAAAATGACAATTTACCATTAGGCTGTTGTGTACCAGCAACACGAGTTAAACCATTAGGTACAGCACATGCTATATTATGTTGTAAAGAAAAAATAAATGAACCATTTATGATAATAAACGCCGATGATTTTTATGGAAGAGATGCTTTTATAAAAGGAGCAAAATTTTTGAGAAGTCTTGAAGAACAAACCCCACATCTATATGGAATAATTACATACTTAGTAAAAAATACTATTACTAAAAACGGCTCCGTAAAGCGTGGCATTTGTGAAATTAAAAATAATTACTTAACAAAAATAATTGAAAGCAAAGTAGAAAAAATTAATGAAAAAATAATTGCAGAACCATTAAATGGTACAAAAAAATTTGAAGTTTCAGAAGACACTCCAGTATCTATGAACATGTTACTTTTTACTCCAAGTATTTTTGATTATATTGAAAATAATTTTAAAGATTTTTTAGAAAAAAATAAAAACAATTTAGATGAGTGTGAATATTTAATACCTGAAGTTTTATATAAAGCTATAAAAGAAAATTTTGCTAAAGTTGAAACAATTTCAACTACATCTACTTGGCATGGCGTAACATATAAAAAAGATTCAGCAGTGTTAAAAGATGCATTAAATAAATTAGTTTCTGAAAAAGACTATCCTAATAAATTATGGGAAGAATAAAAATATAGACAGGTGATTTTATGTTAGAAGATATCAAAAAAAAGATGAATGATTTAATTGATAAAATTAATAAAGCAAGTTATGAGTATTATACACTTGATGAGCCAACAATAACAGATCAAGAGTACGATGATATGTATAATGAATTATTAAGACTTGAAGAGAAATATCCAAAACTTAAAAGAAATGACTCTCCTACCAATAGAGTAGGAGGAGAAGCATTAGAAAAGTTTGAAAAAGTTGCTCACGAAACGCCAATGTTATCTTTTGATGATATCTTTAATAGCGAAGAAATTGAGGTGTTTGATGCTCGTATAAAAAAGCAAGTAAAAAATCCAACATATACTCTTGAACCAAAAATGGATGGCTTATCTGGTTCTTTGATATATCGAGATGGAATATTAGAAAGAGCAGCAACTCGTGGAGATGGAGTAATAGGTGAAAATATTACTACCAATGTTAAAACAATAAGATCAGTCCCTCTAAAGTTAACAGAAAAAATTAATATTGAAGTTCGTGGTGAAATATACATGTCAAAGTTATCTTTTCAAAAAGTAAATATTGAAAAGAAAAAAAATGGTGAAAAAGAATTTGCTAATCCTCGGAATGCTGCTGCTGGATCCGTTCGACAACTAGATAGTAAAATAACTGCTCAAAGAGGTTTAGACTTTATGGCATATTTCATTCCAAATCCAGACAAATATGGACTAAAATCACAACATGAATCATTAGAATATTTAAAAAAATTAGGCTTTAAAACAAATTATAAATTGAACAGTCTAGCTCATAACTCCAAAGAAATAGAAAAATATATAGAAGACCTAGGTATTAAAAGATCTAATCTTCCTTTTCCAATAGATGGAGTTGTCTTAAAAGTAGACAGTTTAGAAGATGAGGCTAAATTAGGCTTTACCGCCCGTGTCCCTCGCTGGGGAATTGCATATAAATTTCCAGCCCTTGAAGTTTTAACAACCTTAAAAGAAATTAAATTTACTGTTGGAAGAACTGGTAAAATTACTCCAAATGCAATTTTTGATCCTGTCCATGTTGATGGTTCCCTTGTCAGTAAAGCAACCCTACATAATGAAGATTACTGCCTACAAAAAGATGTAAGAGTAGGTGATGTAATTTCTATTAGAAAAGCCGGAGATGTCATACCAGAAGTTGTCGAAGTAAAACTAGATCGTAGAAAAGATAATTTACCTCCTTTTAAGATGATTGAAAATTGTCCTATTTGTAATACAAAATTAATTAAAAAAGATGCTATACATTACTGTCCAAATTCTAATTGTCCTGCTAGACATACTGAAGGATTAATTCATTTCGCATCTCGTGACGCAATGAATATTGATGGAATTGGAGAATCAATTATCCAAGATTTCTACAATATGGGTTACTTAAAAAAAATAACAGATTTTTATCATTTTAATGAATATCAAGAGCAATTGATGACACTAGAAGGTTTTGGTGAAAAAAGTATTTCTAATATGATACAATCAATAGAGAATTCCAAAAAAAACTCTTTAGAAAAATTAATATTTGCTCTTGGTATACCCCATGTTGGAGCAAAAACTGCGAAAATTCTCGCCATAAAATATAAAACAATGGATAATTTTTCAAAAACATCATTAGAAGAATTAACTAATATTCCTGATATTGGAGAAACAATCGCTCAAAGTATTGTCAGTTATTTTTCTAACGAAAACAATAAACAACTTATTAAAGAATTAAAAAGACTTGGTTTAAACATGAAATATACAAAAGGAGAAACTCAAGAATCTGAAGAATTTAATGGTAAAACATTTGTCTTAACTGGAAGCCTAGAAATATTTACAAGAAATGAAGCAGAAGAAAAAATAGAAGCCTTAGGTGGAAAAACATCAAGTTCCGTTTCAAAAAAAACAGCCGCTGTAATTGTTGGGGCCAATCCTGGTAGTAAATATACTAAAGCCAAAGAATTAAAAATACCAATTTGGACTGAACAAGAATTTCAAGAAAAGCTAGCTAATAGTAGCGAAAAGTAAACTTTACAAAAAAAATGAATAGTGATATAATATGGGACATTGAGAAGGGGGCGTAGATGTCCTATGAAAAACAAAATAAATTTATTTAAATCATCAAAAAATAGAAATAAAGAAATAGATAATATAAATAATATTGCTACTAAAGATGAAGAGTTATTAAGGACTTATAATGAGGAAGACTTGGATGAAGAAAATATCAGTGAATTAGAAACATCAGCTGATGAAATAATTGATTTAGATGAAGAAAATGAAAATAAATTATACTACAATCGAGAAAAAAATCCTCAAAAATATAAAAGTAGGCTTTTAAAAAAACAAAAAACTACACGTGAAAATATTATTGTCGAAGATAATCTACAGGATTCCAATATTAATTCAGATAAAAATATTGAAGAAAAGACTGATACAGATTATGAAAATGATGACTATGATGAAGATAATCGTAAAAAAAGGAAGAAAAACCCTGTAAAAATTTTAAACATAATGTTTATTATGATTTCTATAATTATTGTCATGATTGGGGTAGACTATATTTGTGTAGAAAATTATAATAAAGGACCATTCTTTGCGATTCCAATTCATACATATAAAGATGGTGGAAGTAAAGAATATATTGGATTAGGTTACAAGGTTATTAAATATAATCAAATACAAGGAAGAAAAGATAAAATAATAGGAACTTGGGCTTTAAAATATAATACTACACCTTTAACTATCGAAGATCTTGACTTATCTATTGAATTTAATAAAAATAAAACTAAAACATATAATAAATATAATAAGAAATTTTTAAGAATAATATCTACTTTAGAAAATATTGATACTGACAATAATCTAATTACAATAGGTTATGTTGATGAAGGAAATAAATATTCTCTAGATATAGTATGTCAAATGGCTAATAAAGATAGTAATATTTCCAATCTAAAAGTTAATAGTAAGATTACTGTTATTGGTACAGTTTCTGGTTATGATTACAAAACTAAAAATACAGTCGCAACACTATATTTAAGCAACTGTTTTGCTGAACAATAGAAGTTTTAAACTTCTTTTTTGTTTATAAGAAAATTTATTTGCTATAATATTTATGAAGGAAGTGTTTTATGAAAATAATATCTTGGAATGTCGCAGGCCTTCGTGCTTGCATGGTTACAATGAATATTTGTATCCAGCACAGAAAAAAGGTTATTCTGGAGTAATGATTTACTCAAAAATTGAACCATTAAATATTAAATATGGAATAGATGATGAAGAATATGACAATGAAGGAAGAACAATTACTTTAGAGTTTAATGACTTTTATCTAGTAAACTGCTATGTTCCAAATTCTAAAAGAGGATTAGAACGACTTGATTCGAGAATGCGTTTTGAAGACTTAATGAAAAATTATTTAAATAATTTGCGACTTAAGAAAAATGTTATATATTGTGGTGATCTAAATGTTGCTCATGAAGAAATAGATATTAAAAATCCAGCTACAAATCATAAATCAGCAGGCTTTACTGATGAAGAAAGATCTAAAATGACGTCTTTATTAAATAGTGGTTTTATTGATACTTATCGTTACTATAATAAAGAAAGCATCAAATATACTTGGTGGAGTTATATGCATCAAGCAAGAGCCAAAGATATTGGTTGGAGAATAGACTATTTTATTGTAAATAAAGAATTCATAAATAATATAACAAATACAATGATTTATTCAGAT
>CACYRE010000069.1 GCA_902776735.1 uncultured Erysipelotrichaceae bacterium
CTTTAGGGGAACTTAATTCTTCAGTGTACCCTGTTTTATCAATAACTTTAATACTTTCTATACTAATATTTTCTTTAGCAAGCACCATAATTGGAAAAATACTAATTATAATAAAAAATAAACTTTTTATAAACTTATTCATATACTACCTCTTATAAATATAACTCATCTATCTTATAATCTTATTTTATATGTTAATACAAATATAAGTCAAGGAAATAGACTATAAAACTTATTTCTTTACAATTACTTTCTAATAATATTCTTTACATTAAAACATAAAATTATTCAATTAATAATAAAAACTTATTACACAATACACGAGAAAATAGTTAATTTATTTCTATGTGTAACTTTGCCAAGATTTATTATTCTTGATTTAGTCTATTAATTAAACTTGTAAACTCTTCTTGAATTTCTTTTAATCTAGCTTCTGTTTTTGCTTCAAATCTAGCAGTTATATTAGGACCCGTATTNCTTGCTCTAACTAGAGCCCATGCATCATCAAATAATACTTTTACTCCATCAATATCTAAATACTTGTATCCTTTACTTATTACATATTCTTTTACACAAGCAATTACTTTAAATTTTTTATCATCAGAACTTTCAAACTTTAACTCTTCTGTTGAATAATATTCATTTACTCCTCTTAATAATTGCTCAATAGTCTTATTAGTATAAGTCATTATTTCAAGTAGTCTTAATCCAGCATATAATCCACTATCAAATCCTGGCCATCTATCTCTAAAATAAACATGTCCAGATAATTCTCCACCAAAAGGTAAATCCATATCTCTGACCGCAGCTTTCGTATATGAGTTGCCAGTTCTATAAGTAATACATTTACCTCCAAGCTTTTCTACATCATCAGAGAAACTCTTAGAACATTTAACATCACATAAAAACTCTTTCTTATTTACTTTATTAATAATATTTCTAACAATTATTATCATATAGATATCAGTTGGTACAAAAACTCCATTTCCAGTAACAACACCAAGTCTATCTCCATCTCCATCAAAAGATAGTCCAACATCAGCATGTACTTCTCTTACTTTTGCTTTTAATTGACTAAGATTTTTTTCAACACAAGGATCTGGATGATGATTAGGAAATGTTCCATCACTAATATCATTAATATAAACAATATCTAATATTGGAAATAAATTATATATCTTTTTAACAATAATAGAAGTTGTTCCATTACCTGGATCTACTACTACTTTTAATCTTCTTTTTCCAAAATGAAGATTATTTTTAAATAATTCAATATAATCATTAGTTATATCATAATTAATTACTTTTCCTTCACCACTAAAAAAATTCTTATCTAATATTTCTTGTAAAAAATCTTGAATTTCTTTTCCCTTACAATTACCTCTCTCATCAAAAGCAAACTTAAAACCATTGTCATCTTTTGGATTATGAGAAGCAGTAACCATAACTCCACTAAAAATCTTTAATTTTATACAAGCGTAATAGTACATTGGAGTAGTACAAAGTCCTAAACTAACAACATTAATTCCAGTTTCCTTAATACCACTTATTAAAGCATTATATAAACTAGGACTACTTATTCTATTATCGTGTCCTACACAGCAAAGACTTTTTCCCATTTTTTTAATATGACTACCAAAACCTAGTCCAATACTATAAGCTGTATCTTCATCTATTTCACTTGGATAAATACCTCTAATATCATATCCTCTAAATATATTCTTCTTGATATCTTCTTTATACTTATATTCCATATATCCTCCTATCTTTATTAAAATAATTATAATATAAAATTTTAATAAAAAAAAGAACTAGTTTATTTTATCTTTCTCCAACTAAATTCTTTTATTTTCTCTAAATTATAATTACTTTTTGTAATATTAGGAAAAGCCTTAAACAATCTATTATTAAAAAATCTATGTTTTTTAAGAGATTCTTTTACTTTTTCTCTTATTTCTTTTGTAGCGTCTTTATTACTTAATTTAGAAGAATCGATATTTAATTTACAAATAGTATATGTAGAAATTATAAAATCAATAAAAATAATAATAAATAAAATTATACTTATAATAATTAATAGTTTATGACTAAGCAAATTAAATATTTTAAAAATGATGGGATTAACTACTCTAACAATCAGGATACTAGCCACACCAAAATAAATTCCTGTTTCTAAGGAGATTCTTCCATTTAAATTAAATTTCTTTTCTGAGTAATCCCACCATCTTAATTTAAATATTTTTTCTAAGAAAAAGCTTGTTAAATATTCAAGTAAACAGCAAAAGAAACTTCCTAGTATGAATAGAGCCACTAAATCATTACTATATTTAGATAAATAGTAAGTTATTATTAGAGCTCCAAAACCAAATATTGGTAAATATGGTCCTATTAAATAACCTCTACTAAAGTTAATTTTATGACTATTTATAAATATTCCCAAAACTTCACAAAAATAGCCAAGTACAGCATATATAAAAAATATTAAAAAAACATATATCACATAATACATTATTTCCACCTAATTTAATTATATTAGATAATATAGTTATAATTCAAGATTAATATATTTTAAAATAAAGAAAGTTTGTTACTATGTTAAAAAGAGATTTCTTATGAATTGGTGTGAAGTCATAAAGTCTATTGCTCAACTACTCTTGATACCATATATTTACTATATAATTTTATTTATATTTACTTTTTATCAATTATTTTCTAAAACTTCCATAATTAATGGAACAACATTTCTTTTACGAGAAACACATCCTGGAATAAAACTGCCTTCAGCTATTTCCTTTTGATAAGCAGAATGCATAATATTACTTCCTTTAGTATTATAAATTACATAACTACCATTTTTAATAATATCTGTAACATATAAAGCTACTAAGATATAATTATTTGCAACCGCTACTTTATCAAGTACTTTAATATATTCATCTAACTCTTTCTTAATATCATCAAAATTCATAGTAAAGAATTGTCCTATAGCAAAATTTTCATCATTTACATTAAACAATTTATAATCATTATATAAAACATCTTCTTTATTCATACCATCAAGAGATGTTCCACTCTTAAGTAAATTCATACCATATTCATAATAGTCAACTTCAGCTATCTTAGAAAGTTCCATAACAGCACGTTCATCAATTGTTGTTCTAGTTGGACTTTTTAATATCAAAGTATCTGATAATATTCCTGAAAGCAAAGCCCCAGCAATTCTTTTTGGAATTTCAATATTTCTTTCCTTAAAAATCATATATGCAATTGTACAAGTAGAACCAACTGCCATATTTCGATAATTAATTGGATTATTTGTAGTAATACTACTTAATGCATGATGATCGAATATCTCAACTATTTCAGCCTCATCTAACCCATCAACACTTTGTAATTTTTCATTATGATCAACAAGTATTACTTTAGCAGGATTTTTATCACTTAAATCAGTTATTTTAAGTAGTCCTAAGCATTTATTATTTTTATCTACTACAGGATAATTAGTATGTTTAAGTTTATTATTAGTATCAATTATATCTGATACAAAATCTGTATCTGCAAAAGTTACAGGATTAAATTCTCTAATCATTGTCTTAATATAATTAGTTAAACTAACAAGTCTAGATACTTTATAAGTATCAAATGGTGTCTTTATAATATTAACATTATTTCTTTTAGCAATTTCTAAATGTTCTTCTTTAATGCTACAATTATTTGTTAAAATAATTAATTTGACACGTGAATTAACAGCATGTTCTATTACACTATGCCTATCTCCTACTATTAAGATATCATTTTTATTAAGATTAACATTAGAAATAAATGTTGTACTTCGATATGATGCTACAAGTATTTTACCAATTATTTCATTACTACTTTTGTTTATCTGTTCGCCTTTTAAAACATGAATAAGATTGTCATATGAAGTATATAAGTCTTCTGCATTTTCATTAATTATTATATGAGATAAATCTTTCAATGTAACAAGTCCAGCAAATTCTTGATTATTTTTAACTAATGGAATACCAGTAAGTCCAGCATCTAACATTGCTTGATAGCCATCATATATACTTTCATTTTCACTTATAAAAAACTTTTTATGGTAATTTATATCTTTTAATTTTAATTTAACATCATTTAGATATCTAGGTTCTTTTAAACCAAAATATTTTAAAGCATAAGCTGTTTCTTTATTTATACTTCCAAGTATTCTAGGTTCTGTATTGTCACCTAATTGATTTTTTAAATATGATATACCAATAGCTGACATAACTGCATCTGTATCAGGTCTTTTATGTCCAAAAACATATGTTTTTTTCATAAGTATCACTTCTTTCTTGTGTCAAAGTATATCATAAAATAGAAATTTTAACAACTAAAAAGTAGATTATCAAAATCTACTTATAACAAATAAATATATGAAACTGGTAGCTAATTTAAGTTTATTTTTTGTAACATAGCCTCTTTCAAATACTGCAGAAATATCATCAATAATATTTACCAACCAACTTTCTATATATTTAGGTGGTGTCAAAGTACATGGCCACATATGTTTAACAATAATATCTTCTTGAAA
>CACYRE010000070.1:0-5650 GCA_902776735.1 uncultured Erysipelotrichaceae bacterium
TTTAAAACCAGCATAATATAATATACTGGTTTAATTTAACTATTTTTCATTACTAAATCTATTTTTTTAGAATCAGTTTCAAAGTATACTACATTTACATCATAATTATCAAATATAGAATAAGCAATAGTATTTAATATATCTTTAGATACATTTTTATCTCCATCAAGTAAAAATTTATTAAAATTTAAAAAAAGTACATTAGCTTCTTCTCTATAATTAAGTAACTCTACATTATCATTTAAATAACTAATAAGATGGTTATTGGTAGTTTTCAATTCATCAACAATTATTTCAACTTTTTCTCTTTCATCATTCAAATATTTAGTTACTGGTACATAATAACTTTTATCATTAATTTTATCTATGTAATAAACTACTACTTTCTTTATACCATATCTATTATTAAATAAATACTCTCTATTAATACCTATATTTTTATTTAATGTTTCATTATATTTAGGTAAAGGTTTTCCTTCTACTTGTATCTTAATATTACTAACATCATCTAATTCTAATAAAGAATAAACTAAACCAGTTACTTGTAAATTTAAATTATTTGTATTATTAAATTCTTTTGATAAATTTATTGTTAAAGTAGAATCTTCTTTAGAATAATTTAAAAGTTTAGTATTTTCTGGTAAATAAGGTATTAATCCACTAGGTGTTTTATTATTACTTTTAGTTAAATATTTAATTATATTTTCTATTTTTTTTCCTTTAGCTAAAAATATATTTGTTTTTACAAGTAAATTATCTTTATTTAATAAATATACTTTATCTGTTGAAATATTAGTTATATTTTCTATTTCTAAATTAGTTCTTAATACATTATTGTTACTTGTTTTATTAATGGTTAATACTGTTAATATTATAAATACTGTAATTGTTGTATTAAATAGTTTTTTAAGTATTTTTTTTTGCATTATATCACCTGGTAAATTATATGAAAAAACGTACTAAAAAAGTACGTTAAATTGTTATCTCCTTTAATTTTAAAAGTTCAACTACTGCTGCAGCTCTTCCTTTCACTCCTAGTTTTTGCAAAACATTTGAAATATGATTTCTAACTGTTTTTTCACTTATTTTTAATTTATTAGCAATTTCTTTGGTAGTTAGATTATCTATTAGTAGATCAAATATTTCTTTTTCTCTAGGAGTTAAAATTTTATTCATAATATCACCTAAATTATTTTATGAAGTGTATCTTATTAGGTGTAGGTTATTTATCTTGAAACTTTACAGTTATATTTAACTTATTAGTATTACTTTCTTGAACGAGCCTCATAATAGTATTTGCTAGATGTTTATTTTGTTCTTTAGAAATACATACTACACTAATATCGCTATTATCTATTTTAGTAAAACAATCTAAGTTTAACTCTTTTTTTATTTTCTTTTCTATGTTTTCTTCTTTTCCTTGTACTTCATTTAAATATTTTAATTGTTCATAAATATTATTTTTTTCTGTTGTAGAGACTTCAGCATTAGTTAATTGTTCCTCTAATTTTTTAGCTGTATCTTTTCTAGTTTCTTCTAGACTTACTCTAAGGGCAGATAATGAATTTTCAGTATTTATTTTTTCAGTAATTCTTTTCTTATCTTTTATTTTTACTTTATCCAAAATATTACTAGGAATAGTTACATAGTATACTCCGAGAACTAGAATTAAGCTAAAGAGTGTTAAAAACCATAAATTACTTTTATTAATCATTAAACTCCTCCATTCACTTAATATTATGAAAAAAAAATTAGAATATGCAAATTCTAATTTACTTTAGTNCTTGAAAATTATTATTTTGTGGAGTTACTATTGTAGATTGTACAGAATTATTTGTATTTGTTGAATTATTTCTACCAGTTCCATCATCTTTTATATTTAATGTATCAAGAATAAATTTCATTACTGGATCATTGCAAGGCATTTGCCCAACATATTCAGCTTTACCAAGACCTAATATAGGATAACCGATTATTGGTAATAAAAATAACACTACAGAAAATACAGATTGTTTTCCATAACTTTTCGCAAGACTTACATTAAGTATTATATAATAATAAAAACTATTAGCAGCTACTACTATATTAAATAAATCACTCATAACAGAATCATTACCAGCAATTTCACTAACAAAACCAGATATAAATGATACAGCAAATAATTCAATTATCCAATAAGGACTTAAACCAACAATCTTACACAATGTCCAATCAGCATAAATTGGAATTATTGATTTCCATCCATCTTCTTTAGCTTTAGTAAATATTTTCCATCTTGCAATTATCATTAATAGAGAAATTATAAAAATAATTATAATAAAAAATAACAATGCTCCAAACATAAATCCAAATAAATTACTAATTAATCCATCATAATATGTATTCATACTTCTATCTCTACTTTCTTATTCTACTAATAGTATAGGAAAAAGAATTAAAAAAATCAACAGCATTTGTTTATTTGTTTTTTATCTTTTCAACAGCTTTCATTAAACCTAATTTACCATATGGATAAGTTAGTGCTCCCTGCATATAAGCAATATATGGCTCTCTTACTGGCCCATCACAAGATAATTCAATTGATGAACCTTGGGTAAATGAACCACTTGCCATTTATCAGTATAACCTGGTTCATTAACTGGCTCTACTATAGCATCAGAATCAATTGCTGATCCTTCTTGAATACCTTCTTGAATACCCTTAGTAAATTCTACTAATTTATTTTCATCATGAAAAACAATGTTTTGAACAATATCTACTCTTTCTTCATTATATTTTGGTTCTACTTCATAGCCCATTTTTTCTAATACTCTACTTGCTAAAATAGCTGTTTTTAAAGCAGAAGCTACAACACTTGGAGCAAAATATATTCCTTGTAATAATTGTTTATTTATACCTAATGTTGGTCCTACTGCTCTTCCTTCACCTGGTAGTGTTAATCTTTCCCCAGCTAAATCTATCAAATCATGGCGTCCAGCAATGTACGCTCCATTAGGGGCAATTCCACCACCTAAATTTTTAATTAAAGAACCAACCATAATATCTGCTCCAACTGCTGTTGGTTCACTCTCACTAACAAACTCACAATAGCAGTTGTCAACCATTACAATAACAGATTCATCAATTTCTTTAATTAATTTGATAACTTTCCCAACTTTAGCAAGATCGATGCTTTTTCTAGTAGAATAACCTTTACTTCTTTGAATTTCAACAACTTTTACTTTATTATTTTTTAAAAAGTCTGCAATTTTTTCATAATCAAAATCATTATCTATTAAATCAATCTGTTTATACTTTATACCAAAACTAATTAAAGAACTTTTATTTTCCTTTAAGCCAATTACTTCATCTAATGTATCATATGGTTTACCACTAATACTTAAAAGAGTATCTCCTGGACGAAGTAAAGCAAAGAAACAAACAGTTAAAGCATGGGAACCAGAAATAAACTGATTTCTAACAATAGCATCTTCTGCTCCTAAAACATCTCTAAATACTTTTTCTATTGTATCTCTTCCATAATCTCCATAACCATAACCAGTTGTTGAATTAAAGCAAGACTCATTAACTTGATTTTTATGAAAAGCACGTAATACCTTTAAACTATTATAGTTACAAGCTTCATCTACCTGTCTAAATTGTTCAATGCAATCTTTTTCAGCCTCTTCTACTAATTTTATAGTCTCTGAACTAATTCCTAAATCATTATACATATTATCACTTCTTTCTATTAAAATTAATTATATTTTCCTCCATCTACTTTTATTATAGCATCATTTATGTAACTTGCCTTGGTACTTGCTAAAAACATTACCACTTTGCTTATATCTTCAGGTTTGGCAAATCTTCCTAAGAGTATCTTTTTCTTTTCTTCTTCAATTTGCTCAATACTTAAATCTTTATTCATTGCTGTTTTTACCCAACCAGGGCAAAGACAATTTACTGTTATATTAGGTGCTAAAGTTCTTGCAAAATTATGTGTAAGAGAAATAATACCAGCTTTAGAAGCATCATAGTCACAACTTTCTGGATAATATGAATCAAGTGCATTAGTAGATGAAATATTTATTATCTTACCATATTTTTGTTCTAACATTACTTTTCCTACATATTTACTTACTAAATAAGTTCCTATCAAATTAACATCAATTACTCTTTTAAATTCTTTAATATTTTTATCCATTAACAAACTATCACGTGCAACTCCAGCATTATTAACTAATATATCAATTCCTCCAAATGTATCAATAATTTGATTAACCATACATTCAACTTCATCCTCTTTAGAAACATCACATTGAATAGTTAAAACATTAACTTTATAATTTTTTTTGATATATTCTTCTAATTCAAAAGCCTCATCTTCATGATGACAATAATTAATAATAACATCTAATCCAGCCTTAGCAAAATCTATAATGCAACTTCTACCTATTCCCCTATTACTACCTGTCACTAACGCCACTTTTCTTCTCACACTAATCACCTAATTTTTTTTAAATAATCCAAATATTCTTTAAAATCTTTCATACTAGCATTTACTATAAAAGAATAAGTTTTACCTTTATTTACATAAATAATAGTTGGTGCAGTAACATCATCAGTTGATAAATTTAATTTTTTAATAGTCTTATTATACCTAGTAGTATCTTCTTGATTTAATTCTGCATAAGAATAATTACTATCAATAATTAGTTCTTTTAATTTACTACATTTCTTGCATTTAGAATCTTTAACCAAAACTACAAAAGTATCTTTATTATTTACTTTATTTATAATAGATGAATCTTTATAAATAAATTTATTAATTATAAATATAATAACTGGTATAGTAAATATAACAGTTATAATTACTCCTATACTAAATCTTTTTACTAACTTATCTGTTTCAGTTTCTTTATCCATGATAATTCCTCCAAATTTATTATACATTATATATTTTACTATAATAGGAAAAAAAAAGAAAGTTCTTGACTTTCTATTTATTATTAATTTTTTCTACTTTTAAATATACTTCTTCGTCATTAAGATCATATTTATCTGTTAATTTAGAATCTTTTATTAACTTGTCTCCTAATACTTCTCCCATTACATAATCATAGTATTTTTCTAACATTTTATCTATCTTAGGAGTTCCATAGTAATATACTTTTATATGATCTGTTATCATGAAATCTTCTTTTTTTCTTAAAGATTGTACATTACGAACAAATTCTCTTGCTAGTCCTTCTAGTATTAAATCTTCAGTTAATTCAGTATCTAAAACTACAATAGTTCTATTATTACTAGTTGAGGCATAGCCTTCTCTTTGTTTAATAGAAATAAGTGTATTTTCTTTAGTTAACTCAAAATCTTCTCCAGATAATTTTACTTTTAATGAGCTCTTTGATATCTGTCTTATTTCTTCATTTGTTAGTTTTGCAAGTATTTCTTGTAATTCTTTTATCTTTGGTCCTAATTCTTTACCAAGTACTTTAAAATTAGGTTTAATTACATATTCTAAGTACTCAGTCATATCTTCTTTAAATTCAACATTTTTTACATTTAATTCTTCTTTAATTACTGGAAGAAGATCCCCTATTATCATTTCATCACTTTTTGCTAACATTAGTTTATTTAGTGGTTGTCTTACTTTAATATTTACTTCTTC
>CACYRE010000070.1:5674-10333 GCA_902776735.1 uncultured Erysipelotrichaceae bacterium
AATGTTTTAATTGTTTCATAGGTTGTTAAATAAACAGCTTTTTTACTATTAGTTAGTTCTGAATCCCAGAATCTTCTTCTGGTACTTCTAATATACCAATTAGAAAAATCATCATTTAAAAATGGTACAATTAGTTTTGTTACTTTATTTAGATCATACTCTTGATATGCTTCAGTTACTTCTTTTACTAATTTATTTAATTTAGAAAGTAACCATTTATCAATAAGTTCTCTATCTTCTACTTTTATATCATATTTACGTGGATCTATTTTATCAGCATTAGCATACATTTCAAAGAATGAATATAAATTTTTCATCGTAGATGTGTATTTAGAATAAACTTCTTTTACCCCTGTTACACTAAATTTTAATGGAGTCCAAACAGGAGAAGCATACATCATATAAAATCTAATTGTATCTGCTCCATATTCTTGCATAATGGCTACTGGATCAATAATATTTCCAGTTGATTTAGACATTTTCTTACCATTTTCATCTAACATCATATCATTTACAACAACATTTTTGAAACATGATTCACCAGAAATAATTGTTGAAATAACAAGAAGTACATAGAACCATCCTCTTGTTTGATCAACTCCTTCTGCAATAAAATCAGCTGGAAATTGATCTTTAAATTTATCTTTATTTTCAAATGGATAATGCCATTGGGCATAAGGCATAGATCCACTATCAAACCAAACATCCATTACATCTTTTATTCTCTCCATTTTGTTATGACACTCAGGGCACTCGATATGTAACTCGTCAACATATGGTCGATGAAGTTCTATTTTTCTAACATCAACATCTTCAATTACTTTTTCTTGTAATTCATCTAAAGAACCAATTACTTCACGATGTCCACAACTACACTCCCAGATAGGCATTGGGCAACCCCAATATCTATTTCTAGAAATTCCCCAGTCTACCATATTCTCTAACCAATTAGCAAATCTTTTTGTACCAACAAATTCAGGATACCAATTCACTTTATTATTAGCCTCAATTATCTTATCTTTATACGCAGTTGTCTTAATATACCAGGCAGGTTTAGAATAATAAATTAATGGTTGTTTACATCTCCAACAATGAGGGTAATCATGTGTAATTTTAATTTTTTTGAATAGTTTGTCATGTTCTTTTAAATATTTAATAACATCAATTTCAACTTCTTTATCAGTAACTAGTCTTCCCTTCCATGGCCCTTCAGTGTAGCAACCATCTTTACCAACTGGATTTACAAAAGCAATACCATTTTCTCGGCAAACTCTATTATCATCTTCACCATAAGCTGGAGCGACGTGAACAATACCTGTACCATCTTCAGCAGTAACGTAATCATCAGCGATCACTTCAAAAGCTTTTCCTTCTACTTTTACCTCAGGTATTAATTGCTCATATTTCATTCCAACTAAATCTTTTCCAAGATATTTTTTTAGAACTTTTGCTTCTTCTCCTAAAACTTTATCTTTCAAAGATTCAGCTAAAATGAATTTAAATCCCTGTGATTCTACTTTAACATATGTTAAATTTGGATTAACACATAAAGCAAGATTAGCAAGTAAAGTCCAAGGAGTTGTAGTCCAAGCAAGGAAATATACATCTTCATCTCGTTTCTTAAAAGGAATAATTACTGTATTGACAGAATCTTGTTGATAACCTTGAGCTACTTCGTTGGAACTTAATTCAGTACCACATCTTGGACAATATGGAAGAACTTTATTACCATGATATATCAAACCTTTCTTGTCCATTTCTTTTATAATCCACCACTCAGACTCAATATACTCATTTTCACAAGTTACATAAGGATGTTCACAATCAATAAATTGTCCCATCATATCAGTAACTTTTTTTACTTCATCTATATTAGATGCTGTTTCTTTATTACATTCTTTACAGAAGTTTTCAATACCAAATTTTTCAATATCAGATTTTGACTTAAATCCTAATTTTTTTTCAACATTAACTTCTATTGGCAAGCCATGAGTATCAAGCCCAATTTTTCTTAAAACTCGATATCCTTGCATAGTTTTATATTTACAAAAAGCATCTTTTATAGTTTTAGCAAACACATGATGAATTCCTGGCTTGGCATTAGCATATATTGGTCCATCGTAAAAAACATAGTTTTTTCTTCCTTCTCTAATAGATATACTTTTTTCAAAAATATTATTCTTCTTCCAATATTTTAAATATTTTTCTTCTACTTTAGAAGTTTTTCCTTTTTCTAAACTTTTAAATTTCATAATTACCTCCCATATAAATAAAAAGATTATTCATCTTAAGGACGAATAATCTTTTTTCCGCGGTACCACCTTATTTAAGTATATACTTATCTTAAAACTATAACGCGTAACCGTATTTATCTTATCCATAAATCACAACTTGAAAGTGATCTAAAATAATTTACTCATTACTTATTTTCACCAAACATAAGTTCTCTATATACTTTCAATTATTTTCGTCTTTCGCACTTGTTTTACATGGATTAATATATCACAAAATAACTTTAATTACAATTATTTTTCAGAAACTTTATTAGAAGCATAATTTGATCTATTTTCAGGTGCATAGTTTTCATAACCACCATGTTTATGTTTTTCTTCTTTCCAAATTCTATCTGCTTCATTTTTCCAGTTTTCAGCGTAATCTTCACATTTATTACATAGATGATCTACATCTTCTGGTGACTCTTGGTTTGTTTGATGAGCACCAGTTTCTTTAACCATTTTTCTTAATAATTCTGGATTTTCCAACATTGGACATGGTCTTAAATGATTTCTATTAAATGGTTGTCCTTTGTGATAAGCCATAAATAATGGACTATGTAAAATTTCTAGAATACTATTATTATGAATGTTCATATTAGAAAAATGAATAAATACGCATGGTTCAGCATCACCTTCAGAGTTAATATGGAAGTAGTTTCTTCCTCCAGCAATACATCCACCAACAAATTCTCCATCATTTTGGAAATCCATTGGATATAACATTAAGTCAGATTTATCACTTCTTAACTCTCTAATTTTATTAATCATATATTCTCTTTGCTTTGGAGTTGGCATTAACTCAGTAACAGCATTATTACCAACTGGCATGTAATGGAAGAAGAAGCTATATCTAACTCCCTTATCAGCTAACATGTGTAAGAACTTATCATCTGTTACTGCCTCAACATTATTTCTTGTATAACAAATAGATGCTCCAAAAAGAATACCATATTTATGTAATAAATCCATAGCTCTCATAACATTTTGATAGTGTCCTGCACCACGTCTTTCATCATTTGTTTCTTCACTACCTTCAATAGATAATTGAAAAGCAATATTTCCACATTTAACTACTTCTTTACAAAACTCTTCATCAATTAAAGTTGAGTTTGTATAAATTGAGAACTCTACATCATTATGTTTTTTAGCAAGTTTTAATATGTCTTTTTTTCTAACTAATGGTTCTCCACCAGTCATCATGTATAAATAAACACCAAGTTCTTTGCCTTCAGTCACAATCTTATCCATATCTTCAAAACTTAAATTGAATTTATGTCCATAAGTACCAGCCCAACAACCAATGCAATGCATATTACAAGCACTTGTTGGATCAAATAAAATTAGCCAAGGAATATTACATTGATATTTTTCTCTGTTTAACCTAATCATTTTAGTTCCTCTAACGGCTGCTTCATATCCCAAATTTAAAATTGTAGTTCTTGCAACATTAGGATCTGTTTCATCCATTACAGTATTAAGAAATTTCATCCATCTGTTATTAGGATCATTAACCATTTTTCTTAGATTATCAAAAGTTTTCTTTTCAAATCTATCTCCATAATATTTTTCACCTAAATCAATAAGTTTTAAAAGTTCCCCTGTTCTATCTTTATCCATTTCTTTTAAAACTTTATCTACAATAACTTCAACACTTTTTCTTTCTAACTTATGAGAAAGACTATTTGCTTTTGCCATTTAAAATACCTCCAATAAAATCTATGTAAATTTACACTTATCAATAAAATATTTTATCATACACCTGTAGAATTATCAATTGTTGGTTTTTATTTTTTAAAGAAAAAATAGACTTAGTCTACCTCATCTATTTTAAAAGAAATCATCTTCATCATCTTGTTGTTTTTTACTTTTACTAGATTTCCCTGATTGATTATCATCGCTTATTTTTCCTTCGACATTTACATTATTTGGAGTACATAAAAATATTCCTCCACCTAATTTTTGAATATCTCCTCTTATGGCATAAATTGTTCCATACAAGAAATCAACAATTCTTTTAGCTTGATCAGGAGTAACTCTTTTTAGATTAACAACAACAGCACATCTATTTTTTAAATAATCAGCTATTTGTTGAGATTCAGAGTAAGCTCTTGGTTCTAAAAGCATCATTTTTGAGCCTGCCATACCATTTTGTTCATGAAACTCTTCACGTGAAGTTGTATAATATTCTTCATCTGTTTCGTTGTCTTCTGGTTCTCCTCCATCTCCACCAAATATCCCTTTTAATTTATCTTTCATATTAATTCCTCCATTATCACACTTATTGTATCAATATAACTATAATTAATTCTATCATACAATTATTAAAATAAAAAGTATAAAATTATTTTCTTTATTCTATAAAATTATCAATTTAATTTATTAT
>CACYRE010000071.1:0-6421 GCA_902776735.1 uncultured Erysipelotrichaceae bacterium
ATAAATTTCTACCATAGCTTTTTTTAATATGTCAGCAGCAGTTCCTTGAATTGGAGTATTAAGAGCCATTCTCTCACCACTACTTCTTATCATATAATTTTTGCTTTTTAATTCTTCCACTACTCTTTTTCTATTCATTAGTGTTTTTACATAACCATTTTTATAAGCTTCTTCTTTTTCTTTTTCCATATATTCTTGAATTCCTGGGAAAGTTTTTAAATAGTTATCAATAAATTCTTTAGCTTCTTTTATATCTATTCCTAAATCTTCTGATAAACCAAAACTGCTTATACCATACAAAATGCCAAAATTAACAGCTTTAGCTTTTCTACGCATATCTTTTGTTACTTCATCAATTGGAACATGAAATATTTCAGAGGCAGTCTTTGCATGGATATCTTTACCTTCATTAAAAGCTTTAATTAAATTTTCTTCTCCGGACATAGAGGCAAATACACGTAATTCTACTTGTGAATAATCACTTGACATTAATACTGAATCTTCATCTGGGATAAATGCTTTCCTAATTAATTTAGAAAAATCTTGTCTAGCTGGAATATTCTGTAAGTTAGGACTTATACTAGATAATCTTCCTGTACGAGTTAGAGTTTGTGTAAATATAGTATGAATTCTACCATCTTCTCTTACTTCTTCTTGTAAACCTACAGCATAATTTGTATATAATTTAGCAAGTGTTCTATATTCAAGTATTTTAGAGACTATTGGATGAGCATATATAATTTTATCCAGAATATCTTTACTAGTTGAATATTTATTGTCTTTTACTCTCTTTGGATATTTTATTTCTAAATCTTCAAATAAAACTTTAGATAATTGACTAGGACTCATAATATTAAATTCACATCCTGCATCTTTATAAATATCTTGTTCTAAATCCTTCATTTTTATTTTTAAATTATTTTCAATTTCTTTTAAATATTCTTTATCTACTTTTATACCAGTAAGTTCCATATCAGCAAGTACCCAAGTAAGGGGCATCTCAATATTATTAAATAATTCATCTTCTTCATTATCTTTTAATTCTTTTAAAACTCTTTGTCTTGTTTCATAAATAAATTTAGCTTTCTTACAACAAATATCCTTTAATGTATTATCATCTACCTGTATTGGCCTTTTATCGGTACCATAAACATCTTCATATAAAGGTAAATCATAATTAAAGCTACGAGAGACAAAACTAATATCATCTTTGACTGTATAATCAAGCAAATACATTCCTATCATTGCATCATATAAACAATTACTAATTTTTATGTCTAATCTATTTAAAACCACAATATTTTTTTTTAAATCATAAGTATATTTACTAGTATTAGAAGAAAATACATTAGCATATTTTTTTAAACTATCTTTCTTAATAAAATAACCTTTTTCTCCATCATAAATACCTACTCCTAGTATTTCACTTTTACTATATATTGATCCTCTAGTTTCAAGATAAAATGAAAAATCTCTATCTTTCAAATTTTCTATGTCATCTATAATTATTTTATCTTCTTTATTTTCATTCATAGGAATATCAGTATTTTCAAAATTTATTTTTCTAATTAATGAATTAAATTCTAATTCTTCTAATATACTTTTAAATTTATTAGAATTAAAGCCTTTATATTTACAGTCTTCTAGAGTAAAATCTAATGGTACTTCTTTATAGATTGTCGCAATATCATAACTCATATAAGCATTTTCTTTATCATTTATTAATTTTTCTCTAAGTTTTGAAGAAATATCATCTAAATGTTTATACACTCCATCAAGGCTTTCATATTTTTCGATTAAATTAATTGCTGTTTTCTCACCTATTCCTTTAACTCCTGGAATATTGTCAGAAGCATCTCCCATAAGAGCTTTTAAGTCTATCATTTTAATAGGATCTGTTTTATAAGTGGCCTTAAATTCATTTTTATCCATCATAATATAGCCACTCGTTTTTAATAGTTTTACTGTTACTTCATCACTAATTAATTGAAGTAAATCTTTATCGCTACTGACAATAGTCGCAACAAATTTATCTTCTTCATCTACAATTCTTGCAAGTGTTCCAATAATGTCATCTGCTTCATAATTATCAATATCAAAATGTTTTATACCCATCGCATCAAGTACTTCTTTTGCTTTAGGAAATTGAAGGCCCAAATCTTCAGGCATAGCAGCACGACCTGCTTTGTAATCCGTATATTTATCATGTCTAAAAGTTTTACCACGATCAAACGCTACTAAAATATATTCTGGTTTTTCTTCTTCAATAGTTTTATTAATCATATTAATAAATCCATACAAAGCATTTGTTGGAAATCCTTTAGAATTTCTCATAATAATACCTTTATATGCCGTTGCATAAAAACTTCTAAAAAGTAAATTATTACCATCAACTAAAATAATTTTTTTCATATAAACTCACATTCCTTTCACTTCGTTCAAGGCACACATAGTTATGAAAACTTGAACAAAATTTATTTTATATATAAAATAAGTAGTCCTTTAAGGCTGTAGACTAAATCACCTCTTTTAGTATATCACAAATATATTCAAAATTATTAAAATTATCTTTAAACATCTGTTTGACATAATAAAAATATGATGATAAACTATAAGCATAAAAGGAGGTCCAAATGGAAAAGTTAACTATTAAGCAAGGAAAAATATTACAAGAAATAAAAAAATTAATTGCTAAAAATGGATATGCTCCTACTGTTAGAGAAATTGGTAAAGCAACTAACTTATCTTCCCCTGCTACAGTACACTTTTATTTGAAAAGTTTAGAAGAAAAAGGATATATAAAAAAAGGAAGTAATAAAAGTAGAACTTTAGAATTACTTGTTCCAAATGAGTATTCAGAAAAAAATAATGATGTTATTGAGGTACCACTACTTGGTAAAGTAACTGCTGGGACTCCAATAGAAGCCATTGAAACACCTGATGAATATTTTGCTCTACCTGCTAATTTAGTTACTACTAAAAATGAAGTATTTACTTTAAAAGTAAGTGGTGAGTCAATGATTAATGTTGGTATTTATGATGGAGATATTTTAATAGTTGAAAAAAGAAATACAGCCCGAAATGGTGAAACAGTAGTTGCTATGAATAATAATAATGAAGCAACTGTTAAAACATTTTATAAAGAAAAAGATCATTTTCGTTTGCAACCAGAAAATGATACTATGGAACCAATTATTCTAAAAGAAGTAACTATTCTTGGAAAAGTAATAGGACTATATAGAAAATTATAAAAAGATAACTTTTATTTTAAGTTATCTTTTTCGTTTAAATAAATATATTTTTCTAACCATTTCCTAAATTCTTTTTTACTTTGATAAACTTTAGAATCACTATCACTATTAGGATCTAAATAAGTAATTAGTTGACCATTATTAATTAATAATACGCTAGGTGCATAATTAACCTTTTTATATAAAGATGTTTTCTTAAATTCATCAAATCTAATATAAAATAAGGTCATATTACTATCTTTAAAAACACTCTTAAAAATATTATCACAAGGAACTTTAAAAATACAAAAATCATTATTAGTAAATAAGACAAAAGAATCATTATTAGAAATCATTTTTTCTACTTTTTTATGATTAATTACTTTATATTGATAATTATCATAATATTTTTTAGTTAAGTAGAATTTATTATTTAATTTATAAGTATAAATAATTAATATTATTATAAATAATAAAATAGATATAATTATTAATAATTTCTTTTTCATAATTAATTTTTTGTTAAAGTAGTAAAATCTATATTATATGTAGGAATCTTCCAAAAATTAAATGTCTTTTTACCATTAACTTTAGTTAAAATATCTATTTTATTTTTACCATTATAGTACCAATATCCACCAACATCATATATTTTATTTTTATCCCAGCCTAAAGCTATAAGAAGTTCTTTTGTTTTACCAGCATAACCTCCTCCACCACACATTAGAAAGATATTTTTGCCTTTTGGGAAATAATATTTAAGTATACTTAATGATTCTTTATAATTTGCTGTATAAGTACCATCTCCATTATCTTTATATAAACTTGGTCCAGAATAAAAATCAGTAAAACCAAATTGCTTAGTTAAATTAGCTTTATATTCATCAGTAAAACTTGCTAAATATGGGTAAGGAATTACAGAAAAGCCTTTTACTATTCCCGTTATTTTGTCTCCATCCTCAACTATTTTACTCCAGTCAGCTGGGTCGTCAATCATTCTTACATCACGATATACTGTATCCTTTCTTTCTAAATAATTGTCTACTGTTTTTTCATTAATATTTTTATCAATTCCTAGTTTTCCTCTTTCTCCTCCAGTTAATTCTGGCTTAGGTAATGAACTATTTTTATCTTTTCTTACTAATAAATAGCCTCCTAAACACATAATTAATATTAAAATCAATATTAATATAATAAAATTCTTTTTCTTCATAAATTTCCTCCTCAGCTAATAACTTATAATAAAAATTTATAATTTAATATAAACTATTAGTTTAATTAACTAAACTTTAGGTTGAAAAAAATTAAGTATCTCTACTTAATTATTTCTCTATAATTTTTCTAACAATATAACTAGCAATTAAAAGTCCTGCTGATGGAGGAACAAACGAAGTTGAACCTGGCGTCTTATCATGTAATTTTACAGGTACTTCTGTAGAAGATAAGACAGTTATTTTTTTATTAATTTTATTATCTTTAACAAATTTTCTAATTATTCTAGCAAGTGGATCATTATAAGTTTTTCTAATATCACAAATTTCAAGTTTTGTTGGATCAAATTTATTGCCTGTACCCATACTCGAAATAAAATCAATATTTCTTTTTAAACATTCTATAATTATTTGTTCTTTAGTAGGTATTGAATCACAGGCATCAACCAAATAATCAAATTTATATTTAAATAGTTCATCAACATTATTTTTATCTATAAATTTATCTATTTTAATAACTTTACAATTTTCATTTATATCTTCTATTCTTTTTTCTAAAGCATCTACTTTTTTCATTCCAATTGTCGAATTTTGAGCAATTATTTGTCTATTAATATTAGTTATATCAATAGTATCAAAGTCAACTAAAATAAGTGTTTCAATACCAGATCTTGCTAGAGCTTCAACTACATAGCCTCCTACTCCACCAACTCCCAGTATTAAAACACTTGTATTTTTTAATTTATTTATGTTTTCATTTCCTATGAGTTTTTCTAATCTAGAGAATCTATACATAGGCTCAAGCTTCATAATTTTCTTCTCTCACTTTCACTAATTTTTTAGCTTTATCATCAGTATAAAATAAATTTAATGGTCGATCATAAATCATTCTATTAGCAAAATCTATTTTATTATATATTTCTGTATTTGCTTTTGCTGAATGATAATATTTCTTCAAATTTCTATATTCACGACTATTAATTATACTAAATAAATTAATTACTTCTTGTAAATGTTTTTCAGGAATATTATAATCTGACACAATTATACATTCAAAATTATTAATAAAATTTAAAATACTTGGAATATCAGCAATTCCAGCTTTTTCAAATAATTTTGGCCAATTAGCAGAATTAGGTTCTTCCTTAACTATTCGTTGCAACTTGACTAAGTTTTCATCTGCTAATTCTTCACTTAAACCAAAATCTTCAAAAGAAATGCATCTTCCTTTTGGTCTAATATCATCTTTTGCATATTCTGATTTTCTATTAGGAATTTCTTTTCTTAAATCATTTATTGCCTTACTATATAGTGTATCTAACTTTTCATTAACAGATTTAGGTGGTTGTGGCACCCTGTAAACATCATATAAAGTAGAATCTCTTTCTTCTTTAGTTGTTACTAAAAAATCCCTAGGATATAGCATAGATCTACTTTTAATAAAATTAATAGTAGCATTTGGATCTTTTGAATTATTATAACTTGAATCACTAAATTTTTCTCTATTAACAATTATGTCACTAGCAATTGCATCATTAAAAGAGACTTTTTTACGTATTTTTTCAACGTTTTTTAATCGTATTTGTACATTTAATACTCTTCCTTTACTAATTATTGGTAATACAAGCATAGATGAATCCCCCCGTTACTGCATATTATACTATAATGTACAATATTTAGCAACAAAAAAGTCAGAATAGAATACTGGCAACGATAAAACCTGTAAAGTTTGTACAGGTGGGTGTCCATACGTTATCATTAGGATTCTTGAAAAATGTTCAAGTGTTCAACACCGATAACAGATCCGAACTCCCGTATCGTTATTTTAGTCGGTTTTAAATAAGCCTACGCATATCTATCTGACAACTTAATTATAGCATACTCTAAGTATATAAACAAGGATATTTTATCATAGCTGTAATCACTTTCATTTTAAAATAAAACTGGAATTATTTACAATTACTTTCTAATAATATTTTT
>CACYRE010000071.1:6440-7666 GCA_902776735.1 uncultured Erysipelotrichaceae bacterium
AAAGAAGCTAAATAATATCTTTAGCTTCAAAATTAACATTTCATAAGATTATTGCTTTTATGTATCACATAACTCATAACTAAACATAAAGAATAACTTATAAAAATATATAAAAAAGTAAATAGTTATAATTTCACTATTTACTTTTAATTTAGGCCTTACTAGTAAAATATCCAGGAGTACTACTACTATCAATTCTAGCATAAGTCTTATCAGTATAACTAGAATTATAAGTAGTACCATTACCTCCAACCAAAGAGGTACAATTATAAAACACACTACCATCGGAATTACTTACTTGAGAAGTATTAAAATTATTTGAAGTATAAATTGTTTTTAGTTTAGAGCAACTTACAAACATAGCACCCATACTTGTCACATTTGATGTATCAAAGTTACTCAAATCTAGGCTTGTTAGGGAGCTACAATTATAAAACATACCACACATACTTGTCACTTTTGATGTATCAAAATTACTCAAATCTAGGCTTGTTAGGGAGCTACAACAATAAAACATAGCAGTCATATCTGTCACATTTGATGTATCAAAGTTACTTACATCTAGACTTGTTAGAGAGCTACAAGATGAAAACATCCAGCTCATATCTTTCACTTTTGATGTATCAAACTTACTTACATCTAGGCTTGTTAGGGAGCTACAATTATAAAACATACCACCCATACTTGTCACATTTGATGTATCAAAATTACTTACATCTAGACTTGTTAAGGAGCTACAACCACCAAACATATCATTCATATTTGTCACATTTGATGTATCAAAGTTTTTTGTATCAATTTCTGTTACTTTTGTTAAATTATCAAAAAGATGAGAAGAACTTTTATTTAATATTACTTTAGACAGTGTGGTATATAAATATATTGTTCCATTATCATAATAGACCTTTATTGATTCATCCTTTGCTTCTGCTACATCAATTGTTTCTACGTTATTTGGTAGTGTATTAACTACTTTTATAGCTTTTATACTTGTATTTCTTGTATCTATAGTCGGATTAGAATCTCCGGCTAAAGTTCTTATATCTTTATTAAATTGTTCTCCCTTTTCTAACATTACCTTTTCTATTGTTATATTATTATTAAGATTTATTTCTAATATATCATTAGTTGCATTTACAATACTTGGTATTAAAATAAGTGCTAATAATAAGCTAATATTCTTATATTGCTTTTTCTTTAATAATAAAATTATTCCAACTCCTATT
>CACYRE010000072.1 GCA_902776735.1 uncultured Erysipelotrichaceae bacterium
TTAATTCTTTAACTTTATTTGAATCTTGTTTCGCCTCGGCTCCACCATCATTTAAAATAATCTCATTTCCTCTTTTAATAAGATATTTACTTACTTCATAGCCAGATCTTGCCATTCCAAGAACTAATATTTTATTATTTTTAAACATATTTATCACCAAACTAATTATATACTAAATAGTTTGAGAAAAGAATAGAAAAATGTTATAATTAACGTAAATTAATAAGAAGAGTGAAGTATTTATGGAAAAATTAGATAGATTAATTAAATATTTATTAAATGAGTTAGGAGAAGACTATAAAATACCTTCAAATATAGATGAAAAAAGATATTTATATAAAACACTTGTTAATATTAGATTACCTAAACCAATAAGTGAAGATTATTTAAAATTAGAAGATGAGTATTTACAAGATAATTTAAAAGGAAAAGTAATTGATATTAATAATTTTAAGGGAGAAAAGATATTTCTATATAAAGGCGATATTACTAAATTAAATTGTTCAGCAATAGTAAATCCAGGAAATGAAAATGGAATAGGTTGTTTTGAACCAAGTCATAATTGTTTAGATAATGTTATTAATACTAATGCTGGTATGAGACTTAGACTTTCTTGTGATGAGATAATGAAAAAGAAAAATTATCATTTAGAAACTAGTGAATGTATAATAACTAAAGCATTTAATTTACCTTGTAAATATGTGATTGAAACAGTTGGACCTATTGTTAATAAGACTCTTACTGATAAAGAAAGAATAGATTTAAGAAATTGTTACTTAAATAGTTTAGAACTAGCTAAGAAAAGTAATATTAGAACCATTGCATTTCCATGTATTTCTACAGGCTTATTTAATTTTCCTAATAGAGAAGCTGCAAGTATTGCTTATAAAACTATAAAAGAATATTTAGATAATAATAAAGATTATTTTGATAAGATTATTATTTGTACTTATAAAGATATTGATTATAACTACTATAAAAAATTAATTAATAACTAGGATTTGATTGAATGAAAAAAGCAACTAAATTTTTAATAATAATTATGTTAATAGGAACAATTAGTTTATTAATATATAGAATAAGTAATGGTATATATTATAGATTACCAACTGATTTATCATTATTTATAGTCTTACTAATACCTATTGTCTTAAATAAATATATTTCTTTATCCAATATAGACAAATTAGTTATTTATATATTTATTTTTATAGCTGACTTTTTAGGATGTGTAGTTAATTTATTTAAATATATTTCATGGTTTGATACTTTTACACATTTTTTATCTGGTATATTTTTCTTTTTTGTTGGATTAAGAATGTTATATTTATTTAAAGCTTATAATAAAAATATTTATTTAAATATAATTTTTGCTTTAGGAATTGTTTTTGCTTCTGCTTGTATTTGGGAGATATTTGAGTTTTTTATGGATAGTGTTTTTAATATGAATTTACAACATTATAAAGATACTGGGGTACTTGATACTATGGAAGATATTATTGCTTGTAGTTTGGGTGGAGTTTTAGCAAGCATAATTTATAATAAAAAATTTAATGACAAATTAAAAAAAATATAATAAAATATATATGTGATTGCCCTATAGCCAAGTGGTAAGGCAGTGCGCTCTGACCGCATTACGCGTTAGTTCGAATCTAACTAGGGCAGCCATTTATGTAATTAAAGTGCTTTAGACACTTTTTCTTTTTCCTATAATTGCATTTTAGATAAAAGGTATGCTATAATCTAAAGCGTTAAAGAGGTGTATAAAATGAGTGAAGAAGAAAGAAGAGAACTTGCAGATATTTTGTTTCCTAATTTAAAACATGATATAACTTATTATGAAAATTTATATCCAGAGCGAGACCTACCAGATGGAGCAATGGTTACAAGATATGGTCCATCTCCTACAGGAAGTGTTCATTTAGGAAATTTATTTAGTGCTTTTTGTGATATGATTTATGCTAGACAGTCAGGTGGAGTTTTCTTTTTAAGAATAGAAGATACTGATCAAAAAAGAATGGTTGAAGGTGGAATTGAGAATATTACTGGCGTTTTAAAAGGATTTAATATTATTCCTAATGAAGGCTATACTTATGGTGGTAATTATGGTCCATATAAACAAAGTGATAGAACAGAAATATATCAAACTTATGTAAAAGATTTAATAGTAAGAGGACTTGCTTATCCTTGCTTTATGAGCGAAGAAGAACTCGCTAGTATTAAGGAAGAACAAGAAATTAATAAGACTAAGATTGGGGTATATGGAGTATATGCTGTTGATAGAGATTTATCACTTGCTGAAGTAAAAGAACATCTTAAAAATAATGATTCTTATGTAATTAGACTAAAAAGTCCAGGAGATGCTAATAAACAAATAGAAGTAAATGATTGTATAAAGGGAAAGATTAAATTCCCAGAATATGATATGGACTCAGTTCTATTAAAAAAAGATGGTACGCCAACATATCACTTAGCTCATGCTATAGATGATCATTTGATGCATACAACTCATGTTATTAGAGGAGATGAGTGGGTATCAAGTATTCCTCTACATTATCAATTATTTCAAATATTAGGATTTAAACCAGTAAAATATGCTCATATTGCACCAATTACTATTAAAGATCCAGAAACCGGAACGATTAGAAAATTATCTAAAAGAAAAGATCCATGGGCTGGAGCAAAATTCTATGAAGAGTCTGGTATTCCAATTGAAGCCCTTCACTTATATCTAGCAACTATTGCGAATTCTAACTTTGAAGAGTGGTATCTTAAAAATCAAGATAAATCAATAAGTGATTTTAAATTTAGTTTTGATAAGATGGCTATTGGTGGAACTAGTTTTGATGCCTTAAAATTTAATAATATTTGTAAGACTTATTTTTCACGTAAGAGTGGAGAAGAGGTTTATAATGAAACACTTAATTGGGCTAAAACTTATGATAAAGACTATGCTAAATTATTAAGTGCTAATAAAAGTGATATGATTAAATTCTTAAGTATTGAAAAAGATGGGCCTCGTCCACGTAAAGATATATCTAAATATAGTGATGTTAAAGAAGAATTTTCTTATGCAATTGATTCAATGTTTGAGAAAGAGTTCTATTCTAAGTTTGATGGAGATAAGACATATGATATTGACTTAGTATTAGATTATTTAAATAATTATTTAGATTTAGATGTTAGTAATGAAGAGTGGTTTAATAAAGTACGTGAATTTGCACTTATTAATGGTTATGCTGCTACTCCTAAAGAATATAAGAAGAATCCTGATTCTTATAAAGGCCATGTAGGAGATATTTGTGAAGCACTTAGAGTTATGATAACAGGTAGACTTAAATCACCTGACTTATATAGTATTATGAAAATACTTGGAAAAGATAAAATATTAAAAAGAGTAGATTTATATAAAAAATTTATTAATAAATAGAAATTTACTAGAAGCTTGGCTTTTAGTTTTTCTTTGTATAGCAACAAATTTCGTCAAATAAAGTAAAGTTTGATTGAAAAAAGAATTCTTCTTAGTTATAATAAGTAATAGTTATTAATAGGAGTGATAAATAATGGCAACTAGTAATTATGATGCAAGTACAATTAAAATTCTTGAGGGCTTGGAAGCAGTTAGAAAAAGACCTGGTATGTATATTGGTTCAACTGATAAGAGAGGACTACATCATTTAGTTTGGGAGATAGTAGATAATTCAATAGATGAAGCTATTAATGGTTATGGAAATCATATTATTGTAACGATTCATAAAGATAAATCTATTTCAGTTGAAGATCATGGTCGTGGAATTCCAACTGGTATGCATGCATCAGGTAAATCTACTCCAGAAGTTGTTTTTACAGTTTTACATGCTGGTGGTAAATTTGAAACAGATGGTTATAAAGTATCAGGCGGCCTACACGGAGTAGGTGCTAGTGTTGTAAATGCTTTATCTAAATGG
>CACYRE010000073.1:0-4839 GCA_902776735.1 uncultured Erysipelotrichaceae bacterium
TTAAAATGAAAGTAATATAAAAAACTCTTGAAATTACTAGACTTTTATTATATAATTGTAAATGTCAGGTGAAAATGTCTTAGTAGCTCAGCTGGATAGAGCAATCGCCTTCTAAGCGATCGGTCAGGCGTTCGAGTCGCCTCTAGGACACCATTTGATATTAAACGTTGATATATTTCAACGTTTTTTATGTTATTAATAAATTTTAATATTATAATGAAATAATTCTAAATATTGCATCAATTTTTAAAGTAAAGTATATAATATTTGGTAATTATTTTATTCTATGAAAGAAGATAATATATAAACTTTTTATAATAAATTCTAGTCAAATATGATATACTTAATTAAAATAGGAGGTAGTATATGAATGATTTGACTTTGTTATTTTTTTTAGCAGCATTACCTGTAATATTAATATTAATTTTTGTTTATAGTAAAGATAAAAATAAAGAACCATTTTCTATCTTAATAAACTTTTTTTTACTTGGTATTTGTTCATGCTTTTTAGTTTTATATATTTCAGGAATATTAGATACTTTTATTCCTTTTATGAAATATGATAAAAATAGTAGTTTTATAGATATTTTATTATATTCATTCTTAGGAGTTGCTTTAATAGAAGAATTTAGTAAATGGATTATGATATATGGATATGGCTATCATAATAAAGACTTTGACGAAGCATTTGATATTATTGTTTATTCAGTATTTACTTCTTTAGGATTTGCTTTCTTTGAAAATATCGGTTATATATTAACTAATAAAAGTATAGGAGTTGCTATTACTAGAGGATTACTTGCTATACCAGGACATGCATGTTTTGGACTATTTATGGGTTATTATTTATCTCTTGCTAAAATATGCTCAATTAACAATAAGAAAAAATTAAATAAAAAATATTTTCTATTAAGTATTATTATACCAACACTTTTACATGGTATATATGACTTCTGTCTAATGTCTAATTATTTAATACTTGTTTTAGTATTCTTAATTTTTGTATCGCTACTATTTTCTATTTCAATAAAAAAAATAAATGAAATAGCAACTTCTAATCAAAATTTAGTTAATAAAAAAGTCTTTTGTCCTAAATGTGGAACTGAGATTAATGGGCAATTTTGCCCTAAGTGTGGGATGAGGTTAAATTAATAATCTTGTCTTTTTATATATCATAATATATAATTATGAATAGTACTGAGGAGAAAGATATGAAAGTTTGTTTATATACTGAAGGAGAAAAGTTAGTTTCTAAAAGTGGTCTAGGGAAAGCACTTTATCATCAAGAAAAAGCTCTTGAATCTGTTGGAATAGAATATACTACCAATATTAAAGATAATTATGATATTCTACACATAAATTTTTATGGACCTAATTCTTTTGCATTAGCAAAATTAGAAAAAAAGAAAGGTAAAAAAATTGTTTATCATGCTCACTCTACGGAGGAAGATTTTAAAAATGGATTTATTTTTAGTAAACAACTTGCTCCAGCTTTTAAAAAATGGATTATTAAATGCTATAACCTAGGAGATGTAATAATAACCCCAACTCCTTATTCTAAAAAATTATTACATGGTTATGGAATTAAGAAAAAAATATATGCTATATCTAATGGTATTGAATTAGAAAAATTTAGAGCAGATAAATCTTTAAGAAAAAGTTTCAGAAAAAAATATAACTTAAAAGATTCAGATAAAGTAATAATTGGAATAGGACTATATATAGAAAGAAAAGGTATAGTTGATTTTGTAAAACTTGCGAAAAGGCTACCAGAATATAAATTTATTTGGTTTGGTTATAGTCCATTAAGTGCTGCTACTAAAGACGTAAGAGAAGCTGTTAATACTAAGTTAGATAATTTATTATTTGCTGGTTATGTGGAACAAGAATATATTGTTGAAGCAATGAATGGGTGTGATTTGTTCTTGTTTCCAACTCTAGAAGAAACAGAAGGAATTCCTATAATTGAAGCTTGTGCTTGTAAAACAAAAGCTTTAGTTAGGGATATACCTGTTTTTGATGAATGGTTAGAAGATGGAGTAAATGTCTATAAAGCAAAAGACTTATCTGAATTTGAAATAAAAGCAAAAAAAATAATTAATAATGAATTACCCGACTTAACTGAAAAAGCCTATGAAGTAGCTAAAAAAAGAGATATTAAAGAAATTGGAAAAGAATTAAAAGAAGTTTACCAAAATTTATTAAAAAATTAAAAAATAGGACTATTTAAATTTATAAGTCCTATTTTCTTTTACTGAAATATTTAAAAGTATACCAACAATTAACATATATGAAAGTAGACTAGATCCTCCATAAGATACAAATGGTAGTGTAATACCAGTAATAGGAAATAGACCAACGGTCATACCAATATTTTGTATTTGTTGAAATATTAACATACCAAGAATTCCTGCTACTATAAATTTATCAGTATCTTGTATTTTACGTTTAGTAAGCATTATTATATTAATATCTAGATAGATAATTATTCCAAGTAAAATAATAACTCCAAATAATCCAAAGTTAGATGCATAAACAGCAAATATAAAGTCTGTAGATGATTCTGGAAAATATATTGGTGTCTTATTATAACCATGTCCAAAGAAACCAGCTGATCCAATAGCAGCAAGAGCATTTTCAAGTTGTAATCCTGATCCTTCTTGCCAATTAAAAACTCTTTCTAATCTATAATAAATTGAACTACCAAATATTTTAATAAATACATCTTCTTTATAAAAATATAATAAGCCAACACTTCCAAGTAATAAAAAAATAATCAAAAAACTTATTAAAAACCATCTAAGTCTAATACCACTTGTAAACATCATAGATATATATATTACTATATACATTAGAACACATCCAGTATCTGGCTGCAAGAAAGTAAGAATAGAAGGAATAAGTACAATTATTAATGTCTTTAAAATAAATATTAATTCTTCTTTAATAGTTGGATTATCATAATCACTTCTAAAATTATGTATCATAGTAGCAAGTGCTAACATTAAAAATATTTTCATAAATTCACTAGGCTGAATGCTACCAATACCAGGTATAATAAACCAACATTTACTATTATTTATTGGTCTAGCAAATAATAATAAACCTAATAATAGTAAATTACCAAGTATATATAAAATCCATGTATGTCTATATAAATATTCATTCTTTAACTTCATTAAAATATATACAAGAATCCAGCCAACACCATACCATATACCTTGTTTTAAAGCTAAATTACCAAGACTTTTGGAAGTATAAGTTAATGCACTATATATTGTAAAAATACTAATTATAGATAGAAGAACAATTGGTACTAATATCTTATAATTAATCTTTGTTTTAATACTATTACCTCCTTTATTAATATTATATCAAAAACTAAGTATTTTTATTAATAAAATTCATAAAATATATAGAAGAGGTGTCTTATGAAAAAATTACCAAGTATATATAAAAATTCTATTAATAAACAAATTAATAATAATAAGAACTATTGCTATTTAAAAGATACTAGTAATGATAATACTAACATAAATAACACAATAGATAAAAATATTAATTCTACATTAGATTCTATATTTAATAATATAGGTTATCCATATAATATAAATGTATTAATAAAGACTAAAAATATGGAATATAATACTTATTTAGTTACAAGAAATAATAATACCATTACTACTTTAGATAATGAAATAATTAATATAGATGATATTATAAGTATTAATAGAATATAAAAATATCAGAAATACCTGATATTTTTATTATAATTATTTTATTTTTATGAGCAAAGATCTACATAAGTATCAGTTAAACATCTAATTGCTCCAACACAGTTTAAATTGATTGTTACGAAGTTATTGGTACTTTCATAAGTATTTGTACTTGTTTGACGAAGTATTCTACATGTACAACAACAAATTTTCTACTCTTAATATATAACTAGTAGTATTTTGTGAACTCTCAGTACTTTGTCCATCATCAGTATTTTGTACATTTCTAATAATATTAAAAGTCCATGGATTACCACTACAACAATTATATAAGATTATTGGTCTTGTATTGTAGCAGACACTATTAGTTACTGGTCCAAGATATGGTTTATCACAACCAACATAATTATCATTATCATAATCTTGTTTTTGTAATAATACTATTTTTCTTAAAATATCATAAATACAATTACAACAATCATTATTATCATTATTTATATTATTTGGAATATTATTATTCATATTTATCCCTCCTTCCTAAAATTAAGTATTATATCATCTATACATCTAATTGCACAAATACATTTAGTAGATATAGTAATATATTCATTCATTGAACAATAAGAACCATTGTTTAGACTTAATAAAAGTAATTTACAACAATTATTATTAATATCCATTACTCTAAAGTAACTTGTATTATTAATTTCTAATAAAGTACCATTCTTTTTATATAATTCTATAACCCTAGTATTATAATTATTATTCAATGAATTGTTGTTAATAGAATTATTTTGTAATAGATTTATATATTTAAGTAGATTATTAATACAATGATTATCTTTCATATTCATCCCTCATATCTAATATAAAATATGTTATTAATATAATTTTGTTCTATATAATTTATTCTATTACCTGTAAAAAAATGTAATAGAATTTAAAAAAACTTGTAAAAAATAAATTATCAATATACAATTAGTTTATAGGATATGGGTTTGGTTTGAGATAAAACTATATTCTGAGATAATTATAATAGGAGGTGGAATTAGAATATGGCAAGATCAATGATTGGTGCAGATTCTGCAACATTAAAGCAATTAACTCAAAATCTTGAAAAATA
>CACYRE010000073.1:4844-5245 GCA_902776735.1 uncultured Erysipelotrichaceae bacterium
ATTATAATAGGAGGTGGAATTAGAATATGGCAAGATCAATGATTGGTGCAGATTCTGCAACATTAAAGCAATTAACTCAAAATCTTGAAAAATATGCTACTGAATATCAAGAAAATTATAATAAATTAACAAATTTGGTTAATGAAATAGTTGCTGGGGACTTTACAGGAGATCCAGCTACAGATTTTCTTAATAAGTATGAAGCTAAAAAAGATATGTTAACTTCTGTATATCAAAGATTAGATGAAGCAAAAAGTTATGCTCATCAAGAGGAAGTTAAATTTGGTCAAATGATTGATGACTTACAAGGAACAATGAAATAGGAAAGGAGTGAATTTAATGAATATTACAATTAAACCAGGAGCAGCAACAGATGATGCTCAACAAATTTCAAGTATTGT
>CACYRE010000074.1 GCA_902776735.1 uncultured Erysipelotrichaceae bacterium
GGTACTATCAAATCTGATAGTAAAAATATTTTATCATTTATTTTACCAAATGTACACTTTACTTTGTTAGATATCATAAATAATCCAAATTCTAAAAAAATAGTTGAATTCTTTGATAATTTAGAAAATACAATTGGAACAGAATCTTTTAAAGATTTAATACCTGTTATTTTAACTGATAGAGATAACGATATTGATGGTATTTGTTTTTCTAAAATAACTGGTGAAGAAAGGTGTAAATTATTCTTTTGTGATTCTTATGTATATAATCAAAAACCACATGTAGAAAACATTAACAAACAAATAAAGTTCATCTTTATTTGTTATCAATAATATAAACACTACAAAGAAACGGAAATAAGTTTAAAAAACGAAAATAACCTCCGTATTTTCGTCTTGGAATAATTTATATACTTACTAGTTAAAATTAGAAATTTTATCAAGTTTATTTCCGTTTAACATTATAAAAATGGCAATAAATCTGAAAAAGAAAAAATCCGTCAAAAAAACGGAAATTAGTCTAAAAATTTACGTAATTCCGTCTAATTTTAAGTCATTTTTATGGTTACTATAAATCGGTATCAAATATTAATTAGAGTCTCCTGACCATATGGCTAATCGTAATATCTTAATCTTCCGACTTATTTTATTTTATTTTTTCACTTACTTCTTTTGCTATTTTTCTTGGACCTTTTATTGCTTTTATTCCCAATTTATTTAAATATTCAAAAGTATAATCCTTGTTTTCTAATTCTTTAAAATTAACATTTGTTCTTTTAAAAAATTCATTCTCTATATTCAAAGTAATCACCTATAAGTAATTATAATACAAAAAAAGAGAATTTTTTTACATTCTCCTAATATCTTAATGTTGCGATTAATTACCTTTTTCTTTTACAGAATATGTATCTCTCCTAATAGAAATATTAAATGTTGTTTTCTTACCCTCTGGTGATTCTAGTATAAATTCAGTTTTACCGGCTTTTTTAAAGTCTGCATGTACCATCCAATCTTCAATTCCAGCTTCATATTTAATACTTAAATCCCCATATTTTTTATCTATTAAATAGACTTTATAAGAATCATCAAACTGGTATTTTTTACCATTTGACAATATCTCTGTACTATATATAGGTGGATTGATAATACATATTATTGCTACTAAAATAATAAGTATTGCGCTTATTGTTATACCAGCTGATTTTGCTATTTTATTTTTAAAGATAGCTAATGGATAAATTATTAATGTACTTATACAAAAAATTGTAGTTAAAAGATGTCTTGGAAATGAGAACATAGTTTTTGATAAATATCCAGCATATTCTTCAGCTACAAGTAATAACATAGGAATAAGAATTAATAATCCCCACCATTTATCTTTTTTCATATAGTATCCAATAAATGCCATAGGAATTGTGGCAATCGTCCAATAAAACCAATATCTATAATAAGTTAAAAATAAATTACTGTTGTTTATTACATCTTGAACTAGATATACTAGTGGTTGACTTATTAAAAAGAATATAAAGCATTTAAAAGCCGAATCTTTAGCAGATTTACTATTCATTATTATAAATATTCCAAAAAATATCCAAACTTCAAAGGTTACAGTCAAATCACTAAATGAAGTATCTTTTGCAATATCTAACATTGCCATAATTGCAGTATATATTCCTACAATAATAGCCATAATAATTACCTTTTTCCAAGTTAAATTAATTCCGCCAAATATCTTTTTCATAATATTACACTCTTTCTAAAAAATATTATACCATAAAAAAGGAGAAATTCTATTCTCCTAATATCTTAATCTTGCAAATTATTAATTATATTTTATTTAACAATTTTTTCTATTGTTTTATATTCTTCTTCAGTTATTTTATATATACCATTATATGGCTGCTCAATATAATATTTATTTCTTTTTTTATAAACATAAGCAGAGTTTGATTCATCTTTAGAATTGTTAAACTTAATAAAATATAAAATATCAGGATTAGAAGGATTATCATTTACGATTTCTACATTAGTTGTTTTTTCACTAAAGATATTATAAATTTCATTTATTGAATTTTTATCACTAAACTCTTTGATATTATCTTCTTTAGCTAGTGTATCTATTGTAATATTTGATATTTCTTCTAACTTACCAATATTTAAAGTATATTCTTTATCTTTACTACAAGCTGTAGTTCCAATAACTATAAAACCACATATTAAAATATATAAAATAAATTTTCTCATATTTTTTTCCTTCCACATTATTATACCACTTATTTATCCGAAAATTTCATAAACTTAAATAATCGGATTATTACTATTTTCCGCGCAATTATTAAAATATAAAACTATTATTCTATATGTGGTTTCAATGGCGGTATCAGTTACTCAATTCTCAATGGAAAAACACCTGTTTTTAGGTATTTATGTCATTTTTATATCATTTTTAATGTTTTTTGTAATAAAAAATGCAAGATGTTAATCTTAACAAAGTCTTATAAATAAAGGATTTCTCCAAAAGTTACTATAAATTGGTATCAACCAATTGATATTGGAATTGTGGACCCCCTTATTTTTAATATTTTTTTCGTCCATAGCATTCATCTCCTTTCATAAAAAAGAATAATCAATTTCTCAATCATTATATCACATTTTCTTATCATTTATATAATTAAGTAACTGATTATATTCATCTTGATATTTGAATTCAATAGTTACATTTTTATTTTCATCTACATAAATGTTTTCAATAAATTCATTAATTATATTTCTATTTAATACAGTTATTTTATTGTGCATTTTTATTTTCTTAAAAAAATTAAGTCCTTCATCAAAATTTATATTAAGTTCAGATCTTTCGTTTTCTAACTGGTTTAATTCATATAAATAGTGTTCTTTAAAATCCAAATAATCCTTATAAGAATACTCATCATAGAACTTTTTAGATTCAGGTAAAACTATTTCATCTGTTGTAGGTGAATAAAAAGCTTCATTACCTCTTTCACTATATTTAACACCTAACTTACTAATTATTTTTTTAATAAAGTTATTTGCAGGAATACTTTTATCATAAGGATATTTATCCTGTTCTGGTACACCTTCAATTAAACTTGCATTAAATACATAAGAAGTATTACAAATTAATCTATAATTAGCTTTGGTTTCTGGTCTTTCATTAACAAGTCTTTCATAATCTGCAAAATCCACTTTTTTCTTATTTTTAATATCATATACAGAATAAAATTCTACTGGAATACCTTTACCCTTAGCATCTTTTAATTCATAAGCTTTTTGTTTAATTTGATAATAAGTAAACCACCTATTATCATTATATTGTTCTTTATATGTTACATATGATAAAAGTAATTGATTTATACCTTTATATTCTTTATCACTAATACCATTAACATTTAAAGAACTTACCCATCTTTCTCTCCAGGGAATCTTTCCTTCTTTTAAAGAATCAATATACATATTAACTAATTCTTCTTTTGTTTTACTAATTTTCAATATATCACCTCAAAAAAAGAACCTATTGGTTCTCATTTTTTCTTTTCTTTAATTCTTCTAATCTCTGTTTATTATATTTTAAATCTTGTTCTTGAAAATCTGAATGAATTCCAAATTCTTCTAATTTAGAAATATAATCTTCAGTTTCTTTTATTTCTTTATCTAATACTTCATCTTTAAGCCCTAAGAATTCATCTAATTGATCTGTAGCAACTAGGAAATTATAAAAATCATCATTCATTACTATCACCACCATCTGTGGTTCCAGTACCATAATTATTCATTTTGCAATCATCATAGTTATCATATATAGATTTAAAATGACCATCTTCTATTGTCCAAGTTTTATTATAATTTTTTGTGCCTAAATAGATTCCGATAACAACAAAAATAAGAATAATAATTAGAACAGTTCTTTTAAAAAACTTTAAAAACGATTCCATTTATTCAACACCCCATTTATTTGTTAAATCTATTATATCATATTTTTGTAATTAATCTTCTACAAACTTTTTTAACAAAAAGCCAAGAAAACTTGGTTAAATTTTGATTAAATCTAAATATCTAAATAGTGCGATTATTTATTTTCTTTAATAGATTCTATCAATATGCAAGCTTCATCATATTTTTCATCATTGAATCCATATTTTGTTATGGTTTGAACTTGATATTTATTAAGTAGATTAAATTTTCCATCATCAATTATAATGAATTTTCCTATATATGGATGTTCAAGTAAATAATCACAAACTTCATCTTCTCTAGCAGTTTCCATATGTTTAGTTTTGCCATCAATAATTATTCTTTTATCTAATCCAGAATTATATAATAGTTCTTTATAATTACTATACTTTCTCCAAGAACTAATAACAACTATTCTAGCATTATATTTTAAGCAAAATCTATTTAAATTATTAATACAATTAATATCAAACTTTTTATCTCCAAAATTATTTAAATCTAGATTTATAGCACCATCATAATCTAAAAATACTATTGTATCCAAAGAATCAGATAATTCTTTTAACCTTTTCTTTTTATTCAATTTAAGAATTTGATCAATTTTATTTTTCTTAAAGAGCATTCTATCACAACCTATAATCAATTATATCATATTTTCTATAAACTAAAACGTTCGCAATATTACTATTTTGCAATTTCTATAATCCCATCATTTCTCTTACAACTCTATCGGAAATTTTTATAGTTCCTACTAGAACTAGCATATTAAATATAAATTCACCTATATATTTCCAAACTTGAGTAACTGCTGCAGAAGCAACTCTTTGCAAAGTATAATTACCTTGTTTTGTTAATTTTCTTTGATAAAATCTTTTTTCATCATCTGATAAATAATCGTATTCTTGCTCTGTTATTTCTTGTTTTCTTGTTTGAATAGCAAAATAGGTTTGCCCTAAAGCAACAACTTCTTTGCTTGGATCAGCATTTTGCACTATTAAATAACATATATATCTTGAAAGTTTATAGTCTTTAATAAATTCTTCTTTACCTTTACCAGTTTTTATTGGCTTGTTGACTTCAACAACCCAATCTTCTTCATTTGAAACACTATTATTTGCTGATAAAACTGCTTTATTTATTACTTTTTGAAAATTTCTCCAATCCTTGTATTCCAATACTTTTTGTAATTCACGTGCATACCAATATTCATTTCCATAATCATCAATATGTTTTATATTTTCAAAAGTATTGTTAGAATATTTATTTTCAATTATCTTCATTGCTACCTCCATTTCTATTAATTATATTAAAGTTTTCCTTATGTCCCCATTACCTTAACTTTTTAATATTTTTTTTCTAAAAAGAAGCGATAAAATGTAAAAAGCATTAAATATCTTTTCCTTTATTTATAAGGGATTTAATAGAATTTTTCATAAGGTAGTATATACCAGTTGATACACGTTTTGACAACTTTTTCTTCATTCTTCATAGACTATCACTCTTTTTTTCTTTAAAAAGGAACTTTACTAACCAATTATAACATTTTTTCTCTTTTTCTATACTTTTTCTTTTAAAATTATAAATCACACTTAATTTTTTTTCCATTAATGAGAATATAATATGAATCACTAATATCTTTATCTATAACTCCAAAAAAAACATAATTATTTGACAATCCAAACTTTATTGGATTTCCGTTTTTATCAGTTACATATTTAAATTTTGTTCCATATTTATCCTCAATTATGGTTTTATCATCAAAAACATTTTCTACTCCATCACGTGAAATGAAAATCCCTGTAAGTTTTTTCTGCTTGTTTTTAGCATAATTAATAATAAATTCATTATTTACTATTTTTAATCCTTCAATGGAATCAGATGGTTGTTTTAAAGTTCTATATCCATGTTTTGTTTTTTTATAATAAGCAAATTTTAATGATGTGTTTTGTTTGTTCACAGACTTTCCTATAATAAAGTATGTATCCTTATATTTTTCTTTAAATATAATATTATATTTAAAGAAACCATTATCAAATTCAAAAGCTTCTTCAACAGTATTACGGTTAATTGGTATAAAATCAATTATTTTTTCAATAGGTAGTATAAAACATAGACTATATGTAAAAAGTAAACAAATTACAATTTTTTTCTTTGCATCTTTTTTTGATACTTTTCTTACTATTAAAAATACAACTATTCCAATAATAATAAATAATAAATAATATAACAGTAAAAACA
>CACYRE010000075.1 GCA_902776735.1 uncultured Erysipelotrichaceae bacterium
TTAGTGGTACTTTATACCAAGTTTTTCCAGATACATTTAATGTTTCTAAAATAGGAACATAAGTATAAGAATATAACTTACCACTATTACATTTATAATCAACTGTTTCTTTACAAATATTTAAATGAAGATTCTTTTTTGTTGAAGTATAAATATCAATTGAAGCATAACTACTATTTACAAATCTTAGACTATTACTATTTATCCAACGTTTTTGATTTTCATTATAATCACTTGTTACATAATAAGCTACAATATTTTTATTTTTATCAAGAGCTTTTGCATAGACCATAAGATATCTATCTTTTTGAAGAGTACCAGCATTTTGTTGCAACAAAGGATCTTCGAAGAACGATGAATCTTTTGTGGAGATGGCAACTTTTGGAGATGCATCACCATTACTAGTATAAAATTCATATGAGTAAGTTGAATCTTGATATTCGGTAACACTATTTGTATCTTTATAATCTACTTTATTTAATAATTTAACATTACTAGCATCTACATAGACATAGGCATTCCAATTATAACCACTATTATTATTAGGTATTTGATTACCATTTGAATCTATGTTCATATCACTTACTATTTTGTACCAAGTTTTTCCCGCATTTTCTATTTTATCTACTATTACAATAGCATCTCTATTGGTATCTGGATATGTATATACTACTTTTGAATTTGTTGATGGGTTTAAATAAGCTTTAGCATTTCCATTAAGAATTAGTCCTTCTTGATAGTAGTTATAATCTTGAAAGCCATGAGCTTGATCAAAGTAGAAATAGTTTTGAGCCATTTTTTCAGACCAATATGGGTCTGATGCATATTTGATATTTATACCTGACTGTTTATCACCAAACTGACTACCAAAATAATTACTAGCATCAGCTTTGGCATAGTTATAAGTCATCCAGTCGTTAGCAAATCCAATAATACTATTTTCAAAATAGGCATAGCGACTAGCACTGGCATATGGATTTGAGTCAACAGCATTTAGTCCAAAGCCATTATTCTTACTAATTGAAATATTACTAGTTCCATTACCAGTTTCATTTCGACTTAGACTAAAAGTTAAAAGAGCATTTGTTCCATATTTTTCTTGAGCATGATAGAAATATGTTCCCATGCCATACAAAGTACTAGCACCTGACTCGGCATAATCACCATAGGCATTTTTAGTTTTACCCATATTATTTTTAATATAATCATTAATATTAGTACTGGAATAATTACTTTTAGTATGAATATTTAAATACATGTAATAATTGTAGTATGGGTTATTTTTATTCACGGCTCTTTCTATACTATTATTTTTATAGTCTTGCATGAGGCTTTCTAAAGTATTATAAAAATAATGTCCATCGAAACTATAATAAGTTCCTGTTGCTAGCATTGTTGGTTTTGGTCCAATTGCTCTTTTAGCTTTGGCTGAATTAGAAACAGTAATATCAGATACTTCATTATGAGAAATTGATTCAGAGTTAATAGTATAGGAACTGCTACTTTTTAGCCAAGTAATTGGAATAAGTTCATAATCTTTTTCTCCTACCCAACCTGTTGTATCGGCAATTCTAATGTGTGCTGCCCACTGTCCACTATCATGACTAGTTCCAAGAAAGCCTCCATCTTCACCATAACTACCATTAAAATAAAACTTTTGCCATTTATATTGATTAGTCAAATTAGAATTGTCATAAATATAAGTATTGACATTGTTTTGGTGCATATTTAGTCTTACAAGTCCATAGTTTACATCTATTATTTTTGTTTTACCATTTACTTTAGTCATTATAGCTAAGTCTCTTGCTCCATTATTTTCCATTAAACTCTTAGCTTCATCATAACTAGAAGTACAATAAACAGGATCTATTACACCATCTGAATGGAAACCTGCTACTTCATAATTACCACATAAACTTTTATCTTTATAATTATTTACATTAAAGGCATAGATATTTTTATTAAATGAAAGAATTGTAAGTATACTTATAATTGCTAGATACTTTTTTTTCATACTATACCTCCTTTTTACAGATTACCCCATCCTACTTTATATATATTATAGCAGTTCTTTACAAATAAAGTAATCATTTATAATTCAATAATTTTATCTTTACAATTATTTTACAGGAATAATTTATTTATTTTAGAAGTATTCGTCTAAACTTGTAAAAGTAAATATTTTTAGATATAATTTTATAATAAGAGTTTTTATGTTTGGAGGAGTTTTATGGCTAAAAAAAATAAAGAAAACTCAGGTGGTTTTAGTAAATTTGTTATTATATTGGTAATTATTACTTTATTGAGTAGTTTTTTTGCAATCTATGAAATATTTTTGCTGAGTGGTATCGAAACACTGATTAGATATATTGTTATTGGAGTTCTTATACTAATTGATTTAATTATTCTATTTAAGTCACGAGGTATTAGAAAGAAAAAGAAAAAGAAATCTAAGAGAGTATTATTTATAATTTTTGATATTATATATATGTTAATTTGTTTAGCAGTTGGAATTGTTATCTTTTATGTATATGGAAGAATTAGTGGACTTAATAAGACTTTTGTAACTTATACTAGTGATTTGGTAGTTATGAGTAAAAGTGATGCTAATAAAGTTAGTGATATTAAAGATATGACTATTGGTATTTTGGATGATAAGACTAGTCCTGAAGGTTATATTATTCCACAAGAGATAATTAAGAAAAATAAATTAAATGAAGATAATGAAATTAAGGATTATGATGATTATACTAGTATGTTAGTTGATTTATATAGTGGGGATTTAGATGCTATGTTTGTTACTAATCACTATGTTTCAATGTTTTCTGGTATAAGTGGATATGAAAATGTTGGAACTGAAACGAAGATAATTACTAGTAAGAGTAAAAAGATGCTTAAAGCAAATAACTCTGCAATAGAGACTGCATCTTCTGGCAAGAGTATTACAGAACCATTTACTATCCTTCTAATGGGGATTGATTCTACAGACGAAGTATTAAGTGAAAATGCTATTGCTAATGGTGATACATTAATATTAATTACATTTAATCCTAAGACTTTAAACGCAACTATGTTTTCTATACCAAGAGATAGTTACGTTCCAATATCTTGTTGGAGTGGAAAACCTGAAAATAAAATTACTCATGCTGCAGCTTATGGTGATGATTGTATGATTAATACAATTAAAGATTATTTTGATATTGATATTGATTATTATGCTAAGATTAATTTTAAAGGTTTAGTAAAACTTGTTGATGCTGTTGGTGGTGTTGATGTAAATGTTGGTCAGAGATTATGTACAGATGATTCTTCTCGTGGTGGTCAAGTATGTATAAATCCTGGAGAGCAAACATTGAATGGAGAACAAGCCCTAGTTTATGCAAGAAATAGAAAGCAACTTGCTAATGGTGATTTTGGTAGAGCCGAACACCAACAAGAAATTATTATGGCTCTTGTTAATAAAATTAAAACAATAAAAGACGTTTCTACATTTATGGATATATTAAATACAGTATCTAATAGTATGGATACAAATTTAACTACAAAACAAATATTGTCTTTCTATAATGTTGGAAAAGATATATTAAAAAGAAGTACAGTAACAGATAATTCTAATGTAATAAATGTACAAAGATTGTATTTACAAGGTACTGGACAAATGATTTATGATGAACGTGCAAAGATGGTATTATGGGATTATGTACCTAATCAAAGTAGTAGAAAAGATATAATTAATGCAGGTTAATTTGGGTAAAAAAGAGCATTCAGTTATTAAAGAATTTAGTTTTTCAATTAATGATCCTTATGAGGTTGAAGTAATTGGTGAAGGACCTTATAAGTCAAGTGGTAGTTATACCCTACTTCCAAATTTTGTAGGAGACTCAGAGTCACAAGCAAGAAGTGTTGCGGCAAGACTTGGAATATCAGTTAGTTTTAAAGGTAATAGTGGTTATGTAGTTTCACAAAACTATCCAGCAAATAAACGTGTTGATTTGATAAAAGGTAGTGTTACACTAACATTATCTGGTTCTAGACAAGTAGTTTCAACTGATGATGAAGATAATAAAAAAGATAATGTAGTGACTGAAGATAAAGAAGAAAATGATGATCAAGATAATTCTAAAATTACTCCTTCTCCTACACCCCCAGCTGATCCAATAACTTCTAGTGATTCGAAAGCTCGTGTTGAGGAATAATTAAATAATTTAAAAATTTAACCTTGTTTCTAAATAAAAGGGATGATTGTCAAATAGTGTGTGTAGACACAAATAAGTGATGATTATTTATATATAGTCAATGCATTAAGCATTGGCTATTTTTTTGATTTTTAAT
>CACYRE010000076.1 GCA_902776735.1 uncultured Erysipelotrichaceae bacterium
TGACAATTACATTGTATCATAGGTTTTGGGATGACTCTTTTTTATTGAATAAAAATAGTGTCAATGATTTTACTCACCAACACTAAATATTATAGAACCGAAAAAGAGAATAAAATTGATAATGTTATTGCTACGCTAAAAATTTTAAAGGGTGAAGGAAATTCTAGTCAGATTGATGCTATATGCATTAATGCTTCGATTTTCTTGTTACTTGCAGGAAAAGCTAATTCTCTTAAAGACGGGTTTAGCATGGCAAAAGAAATTCTTAGTACTGGCACTGTTTGGAATAATTTTTTGGATGTAATTGATTTGTATGGTGGAAATAGAGATAATATTGAAAAAATGGTTTCTAATTCTTGTGTACGATAAAAATATCTGGATTTAGTATTAATACAAAAGAACTTTTATACTATGTTTAAGAGCAAATGATTCTTATCATTGCTTTTCTTGTGACATTCTAAGTTTTGTCAATAATAAATTTTTATGATATTATAGGCATACTGAAAAGACACGAAATTTCTAAATTTTTAAAAATTTAGAAATAATGTGTTTATTTAGTATATAATATAAGTGCAGTTATGTGGTGATAACTACTGATTGTCTAATTGCTTACACAAGGCTAAAATTTTGCGAAGTAATTTAGTTGTGCAGGCAACTATTGATGCGTAATGATGTTTATCTTCATTACGTTTTTTTCTATAATAAAGCTCTATATCATTTTCTTGTTTAGAAATAGTGGTAAGTCTAATAATGTTTGATACAGATATATAAAGTATCTTTCTCATATATTTATTACCTGATTTAGAAGTTGGACCATGGACATTAATTGATTTTCCAGATTGTTTTATAGATGGATCTAACCCACAATAAGCAGTTAATTCCTTAATGTTTTTAAATCTATTAATATCGCCAAGTTCAGCAATAATAATAGATATAGTAAATTCACCAATACCATAAATAGAATTAATAGGTTCAAAATATTTGCTTTTCTTAGCTAAAAAAGCGATTTTATATTTGATAATATCAATTGCTTTTTGATATTCATTAACAAGTCTAGCTATTTGAGATAAATTAGAAACTAGTTCATCATTGATATCAACAGATGGATAAGAATTAGAAGCTGCCTCTTTAATCTTAAGGAGTTTAGATTTCCAAGATTTATAATTATGCTTTTTAAAGAAATTTTGTAGTTTATCAATTCTAGTATTAGAAATAATATCAGCATGTGGATATTTTTCTATGAATTCTAATGCGACATTAGAATATACCATATTTCCTTTAAATATTTCTTCAAATTCAGGAAAACATAAATAAAGTAAATTTCTATATCTATTTTTAATGTTTACACATAATTCATCTAAAGCAAAATATTGTCTAGATAAAGCATTTAAATCTAAATATAATTGTTTTGGTTTAATATATTCCTTAAATGTGTTGGTAAAAAATAGGTTTACTAAGTTAAAACAATCTGCTTTATCTGTTTTGGTTTTTCTTAAATTTCTTTTATACATTTTTCCATAAATAGGATTAATAACAAAGACTTTAAAATTATTTTCTAAGAAGAATCTTTCTATAGGTCTATGATAAATACCAGTGGACTCCATTATTACAGAAATATTATCTAATTTAAACTTATTAATTCTATTAAGTAAATTAGAAAAATCCTTAATAGAATGATTAATTTCATATGGTTCAGTTAGAACTTCACCACAAGAACTAACTAAAGTAACCATACTTTTAGATTTAGCTACATCAACAGCTAAAACATTTTGCATAAGCATACTTCCTTTCTTATACGATTGAACTCTAGAATCTCAATATTCCTCATCACGCTTGTTATATAAGATTAAATAAATAATCCTCACATTCTAAAACTAGGATAATAAAAAGAAAAGAGCTAGGCCGTCACACAATTGGATACTTTAGACCCCTGTTATAATCTGCCTAAACTCAATCGCATAATTTTACTTAAAATGAGTAACTTTATTATACTTGTAAAAAGATGATTTGCAACTTCATCAATGTCAATAACTTAGGAAAATGTCTCAAATTTTTTTAAACATTAACGAAAAAATATTCTCGTTTTTGTTTGTAATTTTATAACATATTTAAGAAACAAGAATATCAAACTTAAGTATATTGACGTTGATAATGACTTTTTTGAAGTTGATTTTTGAAACTTTCTAATTTCCAAGGATGACTCATTGGTGGAATATATTTTTTCTTTAACTTCTACAGGTTCATCAAATTCTTTAGAGAATCTTTCATTTCTTGCTAATTCTTTAAGTTCTAATATTTGCTCATCAATTTAAACAACTAATGATTCATCATATGCTTTAATAACTAAACATTCAGTTTTAGGTACAAAGCATTTTAATTCATTATTTAAATATGGTTGATAATACTTGTTATGATATTTTATAGAATTACCATTATCAATTTTTCTTGGAGTTAAGACAGCTAAAGTATAATTTATTTTTTCTTTGCTAGGTGACGCTTCAAAAACAGATTCAAATTTCTTATAATCTAAAGCAAATCTTTGATTAAAATAAGGAACAAAAACATATATTAAATATTTATTAGCTTCATCAATTGTAGTTATACCATTAAGTTTTAATTCGTTAACTAATCTGTCTTGAAAAGTACCGATGTTTTTAATTCAATTCCTAATTGTTTACAAGCATAACCATATTGTGTTAAAACGTCTTTGTCACTAGTCCTTTTATCTGGATTTAAAGACATATAATTAAATACAGTGCGATTATCGGTAAAAAATTTATATGGTATACCATGATTAGTAAGTATTTGATAAAAAACATGATAATAACCATTTAAAGTTTCTTGATAATCAAACCAAGCACCAACGATGGTAGAAGTAGCTTTATCAATGGATAGATGTAAGAATGATTTAATATTACCAAACCAAACATGAATAGAACCATCTTGTTCAATTACTTCTCCAAAGTATTTAGGTTTTTCACCTCTAGGATGAGAATCTTCTAGAGCAATTTCATGATTGATAATAAATATAATTGATTTGTTCATCAGACATTGTATTATTAATTTTCTTTTGTTCTAATAATTGTTTCTTTTTAAATTCTCTTTTAGTTTTCTTTCTAGTTTTGGGAGATAGTATACCAGCTTGAGTTAAAGACTTGTAGATAAAGTTATAAGATACCTTAATATTTTCATTGATTTCTAAAAATTCTTTAAAGTGATAGAAATTTCAGCCTTGATATTTGTTCTTATATAGTAGTATAATATCTTCGGAGATTGAGTTAGTAAAAGCATTTATTGGCCTTCGTGTTCTATTGCCGTGGACAAAGCCAGCTTTACCTTTCTTCTTATATTTAATAATAAGACAATCAATTTGTCTTCTAGATATACCGAGCTTTTTACTAGCTCGATTTTTGTTACAATTATGATCAACTAGTTCTTTGATAACTTCATCTTTTTCTTTTTCATTCATTCTTAATTCAACCTTTCTCATTTTGTCACCTCGGTGACATATTATATAACAGTGAGACATTTTCACAAGTTAACACTTAAGACATTATCACAAGTTAATCATATACAAGACAATATCAAATTGTACCTACATTGACAAAATACAATAAAAAAGGTAAAATACAGTACAATTAATACGTATTGCGGGGGGATTGGTGTTAGTATGAATTATTTAGATTTTAATGGTAGAATTCCTACTTATAAAGTTCAAGATGAATATTCAAATTATAAAAACAAAAAAAGGATTAAAAGCAATAAAGGCCTTAATAGAGCTTGAGCAAAAAGATAATGTATCATGGTATGAATATTTAAAAAATAGAAACAAAAAAAATATGAATGGCCTAGCACTTTTTTATCGTGGTAATAAGATAAGTTTTAAAGAAATGTTTGATAGAGCAGATAGTATAGCTAAATCAATGTGTCAGTCAGGTTTGGTTGAGGGAGATGAAATTGGTATATGTGTTTCTAATACTCCCGAACTTATCTATATTATTTTAGCTGCAAATAGATTAGGATTAAAAGTCAATTTATTTGGTGCTAACTATAACAAAGATTTTTTATCTTCCATAGTTGATGGCGTTAATAAGAAAGTATTATTCGTATCAGATGATAATTACGAAAAAATATCAAAAATAATTCAATCAAAAAATATAGATAATATAGTAGTTACATCACTTACTGATTCGCTTCCAAAAAATCCTGAATTATGTGATGAATATGAACCAGAATTAGATTCATATTATCATTTTGAAAATAAGGCAAAAACTATAGTTAAAAAGAATAATAATTGTATGAGATTATCTTCATACATTGCAGAAGGGAAAAAATACTCTGAACAATTACCAAACCGTGGAAATCTTGAAAGCGACTTTTTAATTACTTATACTAGTGGCTCAACTAAAATAGGCTTTCCAAAAGAAATAATACATAAAAATAGAAGTCTTATAACTATGGGAAGATTCCATGATCCTGAATTATGTGGAAATCCTAAAATACCAGGCCTTAGAGGTCTTGCACACATTCATCCTGATTCAAATACTGATGTAATAACTTGTATTTCGGATAATTTAATGCAAGGATATTCAATTGCATTAGAGCCGGAATATGATTCTAAAAAGGCTTTAGATTATATTATATTAAATAAGCCAAATTATTTGAATATAACTACGAGTTTTCTTCTAGAAATAGCTAAACAATATTTAATTGATAAAAAATATAATCAAGATGGAAAAAAAAGAAAACTGCCATTTTTACTAGCCACATTTGCTGTTGGAGAGGTAACTCAAAAAGGAGAGGAAAAATTCATTAATAAATTTTTAAGAGAATCAAGAGCTGGCAGTGGGGTTAGTGTGAAAGGATTTAAGCTACCATTTACTTTTTTGTCTATCGGTGGTGGTGATTGTGAACATGGCGGAATTTTCTATACTTTATGGAAATCGCTATACCAAAAACTTTATACTCCAAAATTAGGAAGACAAGAAATTGGTATGTTGCCAGTTCCATATGTTGTTGTTACTGCTTTAAAAAAGGATTCACATGGTAATTACGTAGAATGCAGTTATAATGAACCTGGAATAATAGTTGCAAACTCATACACGAATTTGTCTTGTTACAAAAATAACCCTCAAGCTACTAATAGTTTAGTATTAGAAGATAATTTAGGAAGAAAATGGGTTTCTTGTAAAACTTATGGGTATATTGATAAAGTTGGTGCAGTACATGTTAAAGGAAGACTTCCTGAAAAGGAAAATAACATTATTCAAACATTTGATATTGATGATGTAATAACTTTAGATACAAAGAATATATTATCAAGTACAACGATTGAAAATGAAACAAAATATATTTCTACAATACAATTTCAGCCATTCACTAAAATTAGTAAAAGTAAAATTATGGAGTCACTTACACAAAGATTATTAACTTCTTTACCAAGTGAAATAATTGATTTGATATATTTAAGAATAATACCAGAAAGAGAAAACTATCCAACCACAGCATCAGGAAAACGTAATATAAGAGCACTAGAAGAATTAGGATTACAAGACACAATAAAACTTACGAATTTAATTGATAAATATAAAAATAATAAAGAGAAACCAAAAACTTTAGTTAGAAAAAAACAATAATGACATTAAGTTATTGTTTTTTTATGTTATACTAATTATGGTGATATAATATGATATATGTATTTCTTACTAGTATTGTTTATTTGATATTAATTTCTATTATCTATTTTTCGAAGAAAAGAGTAGATAATTATGATAATAAGATATATTCAATAATAATATTGTTAAATATTTTTGGATTATTTCTAGATACAATACAATATAGTGCTATTAAAGCAAATATGTCTGAATTAATAATAATCATTTTTAATAAAATATTCTTAGTATATATTCTTATATGGACAAGTTTGTTTAGCTCTTATATTTTAAGTTTAGCGAAGAAAGATTCTTTAAGTGATATATTAAACAAAATTAAATATGCAATATTATTTTGTGGTGTTATTCTAGTTTTACTATTACCATTAAATATTGTACATGAAGGTACTGAAGTTTATACTACTGGTTTCGCAACATTTATAGTTTTTATATGTGTACCATTAAACATTTTATTAATGAGTATTAGCTGTATCAAAAATTTAAAAAATGATAAAAAATCAATCAGCAAATATGTCCCATTACTATTATTTTTATTGTCTGGAACTATCTCAACAGTATTGCAATTTATTAATCCCTCAATTTTATTAACATCTCCATGTGAGGCTTTTATTACAATACTAACTTATTTTTTTATCGAAAATCCTGATGTTAAAATGATTAATCAATTAGAAATTGCAAAAGATCAAGCTGAAAGAGCAAATAGAGCAAAATCAGATTTCTTAAGTAGTATGTCTCATGAAATTAGAACTCCATTAAATGCTATAGTTGGCAGAAATTGTAGAGGATGCTGATTACATTCTAGAAGCTTCACAGACTCTCTTAGAAATAGTTGGTAATATTCTTGATATTAACAAAATAGAAGCCAATAAAATGGAAATTACTGAAGTTAAATACAATTTTAAAGAAGAAATAGAAAATTTAGCTAAAATAGATGCTACTAGAATAGGCGAGAAAAACATAAACTTTAAAATAAATTTAGCACCTGATATTCCATATGAATTAATTGGAGATAAAACTCATATTAAAGAAATAGTTAATCAAAATAATAGTTGTAATTTGATTATAAGTGTTAGAGATACTGGAAGAGGTATTAAAGCAGAAAATATTAATAAGTTATTTACTAAGTTTGAAAGATTAGATATAGAAAAAAATTCAACAACTGAAGGAACTGGACTTGGACTTGCTATTACTAAAGCTCTAGTTGATATGATGGGTGGAAAGATTAATGTTCAGTCTCAATTTGGACAAGGAACTATATTTGTAGTTCAAATTCCACAAAAAATTAGTAAAATGGCAGATCCTAATCAAACAGTTGAAATTAATATTACATCTCCACAATCAATAATAAACGAACCTAAACAGGAAGAGATTGTAGTAAAAACTGAATCTGTTCAACAATCAACTCAACCGAATAAAAGCACTATAACTTATCCAAATAAAAAAATATTAATTGTTGATGATAATAAATTAAATATTAAAGTAGCTCGTAAAGCATTAGATGGATATAATTTTGAAATTGATGAATGTTATGATGGACAAGAATGCTTAGACAAGGTTGTAAATGGAAATGAATATGATTTAATTTTAATGGATATTATGATGCCTAATATGAGCGGAGAAACAGCGATAGCAAAATTAAGGATGATTGTCAAATAGTGTGTGTAGACACAAATAAGTGATGATTATTTATATATAGTCAATGCATTAAGCATTGGCTATTTTTTTGATTTTTAATAGA
>CACYRE010000077.1 GCA_902776735.1 uncultured Erysipelotrichaceae bacterium
TTTTGAAGCCATAAAAAATACACCTCCTTTCGGAAGTGTATTATATCACTTTCTTTAAACTGCTTTTTTAATTGTGTCTACTCTAAGGGGTGCAGTTCAACTTATAGCTTTTTTTATTTACCAATTGGTTTAAAAAATGAAAGATTAGGAATTAAATATTCCGTAGAATTTATAATATTTTCAGGATTAAAACTATTAGGATTTTTCATTTCTTCTAGACATATACTTACTAAACCACTAACATAAAATAAGACAATTCTTTCAGTAGGAATATTAGATTCATTTATATAATTATCTTTTACATAAGAAGTAACTGATGTAAGTAAAGAATCAATCATCATATCATGAGCTATAGAATTACTATTATTCTTTATAACTGATGAATATATATTTAGATTTTCTGAAACATGATTTAATAATAATTTAATAGATTCTACATAATATTCTTTTATAGAATGAGTTTCTTTTATAACTTTTAATTTATTTTGTAATTCTTCTCTTAAATCATCAATTAATGATTGAAGTAATTCATATTTATCATTAAAATGATCATAAAAGGTAGATCTATTTATTATTGATTTAGCGCATATATCAGATACTTTTATGTCTTCAAAGGATTTATCCTTCATTAGTTCAATTAATCCTCTATATAAATTAGTTTTAGTTTTAATTACTCTTAAATCTTCTTTTTTCTTCAATTTTACCACCAAAGTCATTATAAAGAAAAAAACTACTTTTGTAAAGATATGACTACACATGTTGTAAAAATTATTTGTTCTTTTTCTTTATTTTATTATTTAAATATAATATAATTATTTCAAGGAGAGATGAATAGATGGATAGTGATTTATCAAAATTAGATGTTACAGAAAAAATGGAAAGGACTATTAGTAATCTAGAGAAGAGATTTGTAACTGTTAGAGCTGGTAGGGCTAATCCTGCTAGTTTAGAAGGTGTTCAGGCTGAGTATTATGGTGTGTTGACTCCACTTAAGCAGTTAGCAACTATTTCAGTACCAGAGGCAAGACAATTGCTAATTAAACCTTTTGATAAACATTCATTAGGTGCAATTGAAAAGGCAATATTAGCTTCAAACTTAGGCTATAATCCAAGCAATGATGGAGAAACAATTAGAATTGTTATCCCAGAGCTTACAGAGGAGAGAAGAAAAGAATTAGTAAAACAAGTAAGAGCAATTGCTGAAGATGCAAAAGTATCTATTAGGAATATTAGGCATGAGGCAATGGAAGATTTAAAGAAAGAAGATTTATCAGAGGACTTAGAGAAAGCAAAAGAAAAAGAAATACAAGATTTAGTAAATAAATATAATAAGAAAATAGAAGATGTTTTGAAAGGTAAAGAAGAAGAGTTACTTACTGTTTAAAAATTGTTCATTTTGTTGAAAAATAAGAATATATTTGACAATTGCCAACACATGTGGTATAATATACCTACATTGAAGGTAAAGGGGTCTTCAAATAATTGTGTTAGGGGGTTGAATATATATGCAAAATACTTATATATTTGAATATTTAGATGAAAATGACTTTAGAAAAAAAGAAAGATCAGTTAGAAAGTATAATATGTTAGCTTATAAAAAACTTACTTTTACTTATTATCCTGAGCTTAGAAAAGGGGCATTTTTAGGAAAAGAAGTTAATAAAGATGAAAAAGCTAATACTATAAGTTATGAATTACAATTACCAACTGATGAATTATTTAAAAAAGTTCATGGACCAATTGTTTTACATTATACTGTATATCCTGAGAAAAAGATTATTCTTTTAACTAATATTACACCAGAAGGTATATTAGATGAGGGACATAGAGCAGAGTTATCTACTTATAAAGGTATAATGATTTCTAAAACTAATCCAGAAAAAGATATGTTTAAAATTAATTTGCTAAATATGCTTGGAAAATAGAGAATTCTCTATTTTTTTTTATATTTCTTCTTGCATGTACCTTTAAATTATGCTATTATTAAATAGCGATGTGCATGGACCCTTAGCTCAGTTGGTTAGAGCATCCGGCTCATAACCGGGCGGTCACAGGTTCGAGTCCTGTAGGGTCCACCATCGTGCGGGTATGGCGGAATTGGCAGACGCGCTAGACTTAGGATCTAGTGTCATAGACGTGCAGGTTCAACTCCTGTTACCCGCACCATTTGAACATAAAAAGAGGCTTACAAAGCCTCTTTTTTATTAGTTATAAAGTAATTAGTATTCACTAGCATTAAGTACTGTTTAATAGCGTATACCACACGTATGCCACACGTATACCACACATTATATTTCAATCTTATTTATTTCTTCAATTAATTCTTCTATTTTTTATGTGTATATACGCGTTTAGTACTATAACAATAAATTATTTGGATAATAATTTATCAACTTTATATACAACGCTTTTTGGAACAACTGAATTCAATTATGGTATGCAAACATTTCCAGCAGGAATTTTTTAAGATGTCGTTCAATGCTCTTCTGATCATAGTTTGCCAATTAAACCAATTGTTGGAGAAAGTGAATCTGAGTATTATTTTAGAGTTTTAGATTATCAAATTTCACAATTCGATAATTTTTCAATAGAAAGAAGAAGTGAGGCATTAGCAAGAGCAAAAAGATTAGCAAGTAATTTTTGTAGTGGAAAAAATAGAATATATTTAATACCATTTGAAAATGTGGCAAGTAATAAAGCGAGTTTTGTGGATGTTGAAGGATTAAGAGATGGAAAATTAAGTGGTAAAGAATTGGAAGCAAAATTGGATAGTTTGTATAGTTTTGAACATTTATTACAAGCGTCTGATGTTTCTATTACTAATGGTATGAATCCATATAGTAATCCAAATATGACAAGTGAATACGGAATTGCAATATATGGAACAATTGCTAACAAAGGTATATCTTTTTTTGAAATTAATAGAGTGTATGATTCAATTCAAAAAAAGCAAGAGATATGGGTTATATTGATGGCGACGTTATATCTAATGATTTAGATTTAAGTATGCAATATTCAAGATAAGAATATTATTTGTAAATGTCTAATTTTCTAATATTACTTAATTTATTCCTATTGAATTATTTGAATTTGGAGATTTACTTCGTTTTTAAAGAGATGCGAATAAAGTACCATTTATGATAATGAGCAAGAAAAACAAGATAAATTTAAAAACATAGTGAATTAATTTTAACTATAGATTTAGTTAAAGCAGTAACATAAAATAGTTGAATAATAATTGCTTTTAGTATATTATTATTGTGATGATTGGTGATTGTTATGTTTCAAAAAATATTTACTAAGGATTTGTTTTTACTGTTATATTATTTATTATTTATTATTATTGGAATAGTTGTATTTTTAATAGTAAGAAAAGTATCAAAAAAAGATGCAAAGAAAAAAATTG
>CACYRE010000078.1:0-3307 GCA_902776735.1 uncultured Erysipelotrichaceae bacterium
GGTATTGCTAAACCAAATTTATTATTCATTGGTCTAGCTAGTACTTTTTCTGACTCATATTATGATACAATCAAGAAAATATATAAAGAATTGGGATGTGAGTGTGCATATTTAAAGAAAAAAAATATTATCAATAATCCAGATATCGTAAAAGAAAAAATTAATAAAGCTGACATTATTTATATAGGTGGAGGAGATACCGTTAAATTATTAAATGATATTAAAGAGTATAAGATAGATGAATTATTAGTTGAAGCATATAATAGGGGATGTGTACTTGCTGGAACATCAGCAGGAGCCATTCTACTTTCTAACTCAGGATATTCAGATTCTTATATTTTAAGAGGAGAAAGTAACAAATATGAATTTATTAAAGGATTAGGACTTTCAAATATTAATTTTTGTCCTCACTATCATTCATCTAAAGAAAAAGATAATGAATTAGAAAGTGATTTAAAAGAATTTAAAAAACCAGTTTATTGTTTAGAAAATTGTACAGCATTAGAAATATTAGATAACAATGTTAAAACTATTAAATCCAAAGAAAATGCTAAAGTTTATAAACTAAATTATGAAGATCAATTACAAATAATAGAAATTAAATAGTACCAATAATGATTAATTAGAATCTTATAATGAATGGTAGTTTTAAAAAAATTATATAATAAATAAAAAATGAATTGTTTTAATTCATACAAAGAAGCAATTACTTATCAAATGAATAAAGATATTGAGACTAATAAAAAATATTATAATAAAATAAATAACGAAATATTAAAATATTTAAATATAGTTGAATATAAAAATACTAGATTAGGTATGAATCAAAATGAATTTATAGAAATGATTCTTAACTCTAAGGTAGTAATAGAAACAATTCATTTATTGATTAAAAGAGGTATTTATGAAAAAGAGAGATAAAAAGAAATTATTAAATTTAATTATAGTTTTAGTTATAATTTTAGGTAGCTATATTTACACTAATTATTTTGAAAAAGAAGATATTAATAAAAGTACAACTTCTGTTGAACAGACTATTAATGTTAGTTCTGACAACTTAAAGATATACTTTTTAGATGTTGGTCAAGCAGATAGTATTTTAATTTCTAAAGGAAATGAATATGCTTTAATAGATGCTGGTAATAATGAAGATGGTCAATTACTTGTACAATATTTTAAAAGTTTAGGTATTACTAAATTAAATTATGTTATAGGAACTCATGCTCATGAAGACCATATTGGAGGCATGGATGATATTATTAATAATTTTTCTATTGAAAAATTTTATATGCCAAACGCTATCACAACAACTAAAAGTTTTGAAGATGTTTTAGATGCTTTAGATGCTCATCAAGTAAAATTTGAAACCCCTAAAATAAATGATGAATTTTCTTTGAATGATGCGAATTTCCAAGTTTTACATGTTGGTACTAATAAAAATGATTTAAATGAAACATCAATTGTTTTAAGATTAACATATAAAAATACTAGTTACTTATTTATGGGAGATGCTCCAACTAGTGTAGAAAATGATATTATGTCTGAAAATATAAAAAGTGATGTCTTAAAAGTAGGACATCATGGTTCTCAATATTCTACATCAGATACATTTTTAAAAAAAGTAAATCCAAAATATGCCATAATAGAAGTTGGTAAAAATAATATTTATAATCATCCAAAAGAAGTCACTTTAAATAAGTTAAAAAAGGCTGGAGTTCAAGTCTACAGAACAGATCTTGATGGTACTATCCTTTTAACAAGTGACGGTAAAAATTATAACTTTGAAAAGATAAAGACAAATATTAATGGAGGTTAATATGAAATATGCAGTTGATGAAATTATTGATGATATTGCTGTCTTAGAAAATATTGAAACAAAAGAAAAAATAAATATAAATATAACTAAATTACCTAAAAATATCCATGATGGTTCAATAATAATTTATGAAGATAACTCCTATAAAATAGATAAAGAATTAGAATTATCAAGAGAAGAATTAATAAGAAGAAAATTAGAAAGAGTAAAAAATATAGAAAAAGACTAATTATTTTAATTCTTTTTCTATATTAGATTTGGTATGTTTTATATACTTAGGTTTAATTTTAAAATGCTTAAGAATCTTATCAGATGTATCACAATCAGTAATTATATATCTAGTATCATTTAGATATATTTTTTTATTCGTTTTATTTATAATATTTTTCATTGTTGAGTCAAGACTATAATTAGTATCTTCATATAATTTATAATTATAAGAAATACTATTATCTTTTCTAATAGGTATAATTTCTTTTAAATATATAGTATAACTATCTTTATTGCATTTAACTCCTATTCCTTCAATTATTATTAAATTATTTAATTCCACGTAACTTGGCAAACTGAATAAAGATATTATAATAATTATGAGTATTATAATAAACATTTTCTTCATTTAAATCTTCCCCTTATTATATTATTTGTAAGTTTAGAATTTCTTTTCTTAATTTTTGTATCTATTTTAATAATAGAGTCTTTTACTTCATTTTTATCAAATTCTAAATATTTTATACCAAATATTTTAGTACTAAAAATATTAAATATTAGTAAGATTGCTCCAATGATGACTCCATTTATTCCTAATAGTGCTGATAATATTAAGAGTATTATTTTATATAGTCTTAAGGCATTAACTAGTTCAATGGATGTAAAAACTAGTCCAGCAATTGAACTGATTGCGATTATAATAATCATGATAGGTGAGACAATTCCCGCCGCAACTGCAGCGTCCCCTAGTATTAGGCCACCTAGAATTGATACTGCAGATCCACTAGTATTAGACATTCTTAAATCACTTTCTTTTAATATTTCAAAAGCAATTATCATAAATAAAGCTTCAATATAGGCAGGAAACGGGACAAAACTTCTTCCAGCTTTAAAAAGTATCAGTAGAGGATAAGGTATTAAATTATAATTTCTCGTCGTAACTGAAATATAAACTGCGGGCAAGAAAATACTTATTAAAAATGCCAATATTCTAATTATTCTGATAAATGTTGTATTAATACTTTTTTGAAAGTAATCATCAGTCGTATGAAAATAATCAATAAAAAGAGTAGGTAGAATTAGTCCGTAGCAAGAGTTCTCCGAAATAATAACAACTTTCCCTTCAAGAAGAGCCATACTACATTTATCAGGTCGCTCGCTCATCATAATAGTTGGAAATATATTATTATTTTCTAAACTATATTTCAAATAACTAACATCAATTATGCCATCTATATCTATTTTATTAAGTTTATCTAAAATACTCTTAACTAATTTTTT
>CACYRE010000078.1:3354-4986 GCA_902776735.1 uncultured Erysipelotrichaceae bacterium
AGATTTAAATTAGTATTAATATTTTCAGTAAATGCATCTCTTGCTCCACCAATTGATAATTCACTTGAAATATTTTGGACACTTCTACCATCAGCAGACCTTAATTCAATTGCTATTACTTTCTTATAATATAAAACTACAAAGCCATTATTTAAATAATATTCTATATCTTTTTCCTTAATAATTTTTGCATTGCTACAAGGAATTTTATAAATTAAATATTTAAAATCACTTCTTTTAATTTTAGTTATTAAATACCAAGTAATCTCATCAATTCTTTCACTATTTGTAAGTACTTCATTAAATATTAAATAAGTTTTAAAACCTGAAATGTTAATTTCCTTAAAAATATAATCAGGAGACGAAATTTCTTTCTTTAATTTATTTATATTCATATATTTCACCATTATTAGTATGTTTAATTATAAAATTAATATGTAATATGTTATACTAAAAAAAGAGGTATTATATGATAGTTAAAATAGATAGATTAGATGATTATGGTAGAGGAATAGCTTTAATTAATAATAAGATAACATTTATTGAAAATGCTCTACCTGGAGAAGTAATAGATATAGAAATATTAAAAGAAAAGAAAAAATATAATGAAGGAAAAGTTACAAAATATTTAGAATTTTCACCTAATAGAATAAAAGCTAAATGTCCTTATTACACTAATTGTGGAGGATGTAATTTAGAACATTTTTCTTATAGTTATGAAAATATCTTTAAAGAAAATAAAGTAAAACACTTATTAAATAAATTTACTTCATTAGATGAAAATCTTGTAAAAAATATAAAATATGATAAAGAATATTCTTATCGTAATAAAATTATTCTTCATGGTAATAATAAAAAATTAGGTTTATATAATAAAGGTTCTAACGATATTATTCCAATTAATAAATGTTTACTAGTAAATAATAAAATAAATGAAATAATAAATATCTTAAATAAGATAAATATTTCTATTAAAGAAGTACTTATTAGAACTAGTAACGATGAAAAAGAGACTATTGTAAAAATAGATGGAGATGTAAGTAATATAAATAGTCTTTTAAATAAAGTAGATGTTTTAATTATAAATAATAAATTACTTTCAAATAATTCTTCAATTATTAGTAATATTGGAAAGTATAAATATTATTTATCAAGTAATTCTTTCTTTCAAATTAATGAATATCTTACAAAAACTATTTATGATGAAATAGAAAAAATAGTTCAAAGTATAAAACCTAATAAAGTATTAGACCTATATTGTGGTACTGGAACTATTGGTATATATGTTTCTAAATATGCTTCAAATGTTATTGGAATAGATTCTAATATAAGTAATATAAAAGATGCTAATAAGAATAAATTGTTAAATAATATAGATAATATTAGATTTATTTGTAGTAAAGTAGAAAATATAATTAATGAATTTAATGATATTGATTTAATAATTGTAGATCCTCCTCGTTCTGGACTGGATAAAGTAACATTAGCTAATTTATTAAGGATAAAACCTAAAACATTTATTTATACATCATGTAATCCAGTTACTTTAATGCGTGATTTAAATAAGTTAAATGAAATTTATAATGTAGAATATTTAACTCCAATCAATAATTTTCCAAAAACATATCATTG
>CACYRE010000079.1 GCA_902776735.1 uncultured Erysipelotrichaceae bacterium
TGCCTAAGTCAATAGGTGAGACAACAGATTTAAAAATTAAAACTTTGATTAATAGTAACTATATTAAAGAATTCAAGAATTCTAAAAAACAAGATTGTACGGATAATTCTTATGTAAAAGTTTATAAGCAAAGTAAAAACAAATATGTTTATACACCTTATATTTATTGTGGAGATAGTCAAACTATAACAAATTCTGGTTCCGATCCAAAGATTGATATAAAGGTCCAGGATAATACAACAAAATTTGTTATTGTTATTACTAAGAATAAAGACCATAATCTAAATGGGTATAGTTTTACTTTATCAACAATAACAAAGGACTCTTCTAATAATAATGTGACTACAGAAGTTTATAATTCTGGTTCTATTCAAATTAATAATAAAAAAAATTTTTCTAAAGAATATGATATATCAAATTATATTGATGTTACAACTACAAATGCAATTAAAATTGATGTTTTAGCTTATAATGATGTTGGTGAAAGAACAACAGACAGTATTACAGTTTCTTATACTGATAAGACACCACCAACTTGTACAATTGAATCTATTTATCCACCAATTGGGGATAATCAATGGATAGGAAAAGATGATTATAAAAATGGAATAAAAAGAAAAGTAGTTGCGAAATGTAGTGATGCAGAGAGTGGTTGTAAAAGAGCTACATTTACAAGTACTTGGCCAAAGAAAGGTGCTAAAGGTTTAACTACTGCTAAAATTTCTGTTTATGATAATGCTGGAAATGAAGGGATATGTGATACTACAAACATAAATGTTGATACAGTTAGTCCAAGTGCAACTTTAAAAGCTAAGAGTGGTAATACTATTGTTACAAAGAAGGATCATGTAGTAAATGATAAAACTCCAAGCGATACTATTAAAGTTGATGATTATAAAAATTTAAGTTCTAATTGGATGAATAAAACAAATTATCCAAATGGAGTTACTTATGAAGTAACAGCAACTGATGACTTTCTAGATAGTTGGACATGGGAAGTAAATGCTCCAGGCCAATCAAATGTTGATGAAAAAGCAATTTCATCTACTAATGCAGATGGAAAAACTGGTAACTTTACAAATTCAAAAACAATAAATGTTGGCTTTACAGGGGAAGGAAAAAGATATGGAGTTTTAACTATTAAAGATAAAGCTGGAAATAAAGTAACTTATAAAATATATGCAAATATTGATAAAACTGATCCTACGTGTTTATCAAGTTATAGCGAGCCAAGTAATTATAATGGTAGTTGGACAAATAAAAATATTACTTTAGTTGGAAAATGTAGTGATTCTGGATCAGGTTGTGAAAGTAATGCCAAGAAGACTATTACTACTGATACTAATGGAAATATTTCTCCTGGTACTGTTTCAGACAAAGCCGGAAATACAGTTAGTTGTGGTAGCAAATTAGTTAAAATAGATAAAGTAAAACCAGTAATTGAAAAAATTACAATAACTGGTACAAAGGCAAGTCTTATAAGCAAAAATACGAGTGGAACTATAAAATATACAGATGTTTATGTATATAATAATGAAGGCTCCATGCCATATTATTATGCAACTGCGAATGATTCTAATTCTGGAATTGCTAATTATAGTTGGAACTGTACTTCTGATGATGAAAATGTTGCTAAAGTTTTGCCTGATAATTCCGATAATAGAAAAATGAATATTTCTATTAAAGCTACTCAGGATATTATAAATAATATTAAATTTTATAAAGAAAATCATGCAAAAATTAGTTGTACTGTAACAGTTAAAGATAAAGCTGGTAACATTACATCAAGTACTTTACAAGATAATTTTGGTAATGGTTGGATTGCTTATAATTTAAATTCTGATAATGAAAAGTGGTATTTTGTAGCTGGCAATAAATTTATTAAAGGTTGGGCATATATTTATTGGGGTCTATGGAATCATTATAATTGGTATTATTTTGATGAAACTGGTCTTATGCTTGTTGGATGGCAAAAACTTACATATAATGGAGGCCCTGCTTATTGGTATTTCTTTTTTCCAACATATAACGATGGATATTTTACTAGTTGGGAGCATACTGCTGAGAATTATTATCCTGGTGGTGCAATGATTTATGGTGGATATGCTGTAAGAGCAAAAGATGGTGTTAAATATTATTTTGATAATTCTGGTCACTGTACAAATGACAATTATGAGTGTAAATAGGTGGTAGCAATGAACAAAAAAGTTAAAAAAGTTTTTATTATTTTGGTGATTATTTCAATAATTTTTATTGGCTATGGTTTATTTTTTGAAAAACATAAAAAAGTAAATTCTAAGCTTAATGTAACACTTTTAGATTATGATGCCATGAAAGTATCAATTGAGAAGAATTACATTCCCTTTTTCTCTGAATATTTTCCTTTGGAAGATACTAAATTTATAAATAACAATAAAATGTTACAATTTGCCTTTTGGCAAAGTGAAAACTTACATATAAATGATACTAATACATATCCATCATTTAGTCAATTAAAAGAATATGTTAATAATATTTTTGATTATGATTTAAAAGCAAACAATATAAAAGATGACTCTGGCAATATTATTCTTCAATATAATAAAAATACTGATAAGTTTGTTCCACTAGATACAAATATTATTAAATATCCTACAACAATTACTATACCTATATTTTCAATTACTTCTAAAAAAGTTGTTAATGATAAAGTATTTATTACTACAAAAATATTATATGGAGATATATGTGAAGATAATTGTAAACTTTCCAATAATTTATATATATCATACAAAGATTCTAAAAATAAGAAACATATTGGAGTAATTAATAATACAACGGAAGCACTTTTAAAAAAATATGATAAAAATATACCAAAGACTATATTTATATTTAAAAAATCAAAAAATAATTTTATATTAAAAAAAGTGTTAGTTAAAAATAATAATTAGTTTAAATTATATTTAAAATGAGTAATATATTTTTACTCGTTTTTTTAACAGTTATTTGTTTCCTATATAAATTATAATTAGTTCTTGTAGTATAAGAATGATTATAGTTAAGAAATATATTTATAAATACAAATTTTATTTTTAGATTATTATTTTATTTAATTTTTACTTTCTTTATGATAGAATTATATAAGAATAGAGGTGCTTTATGAAGAATGATGAGTTTAAGATAGGCGAAGATTTTGAAGAAAAGCCTGGTACTTCTAAATTAAAAGAAGATACGTCATTTATAGCAACTATTATTGTAGTAGTTATTGCTATTATAATAGGTTTAATAGTATTTTTTGTAATAATGTTAAAGCATTATACTCTTATGTCACTTATGGTACAAATAATAATAGATTTGATACATTTGTGAAATCAGATACTAATATTAATACATTTTCTAGTACTGAGAAATTATCTTATGCATTAATGTTTGCTAAAGAAAGTGACTTTGTAAGTACCAATAGAGTAGATTCTAATAATAATAAAATATATAGTATTAAAAATAGCACAATAAAAAAATATATGGAAACATTCTTTGGACCAAATGTAGTTTATTCAACAGTTTCTGAATTAAAATATTATTTTGATTTTTATATTGATGATAAAAATTATGCTATTATGACGTATAATAGTAATAATAATGGTTACGATACTATATTTGTAGATAGTGAGAATAATAGTAATTCTAATGTAATAGAACCATTTTATACTAAATTAGATAGTGCTAAA
>CACYRE010000080.1 GCA_902776735.1 uncultured Erysipelotrichaceae bacterium
TTTACATCACTACATTTTCCTTCATTACCAGCATTATCATAAACTGAAATTGTAGCAGTAGTTACACTTTTAGCATTCTTTTTTGGCCAAGTACTTGTAAATGTAGCTCTTTTACAACCACTTTCTGCATCACTACATTCAGCAACTATCTTTCTTTTTATACCATTTTTATAATCATCTTTTCCTATCCATCCAGTTGACGGAGAAATAGATTTAATTGTACAAGTTGGAGGTATCTTATCAGTATAAGAAAGCGTAATACTTTTAGAACCTTTTTCACCTACTTCATTATAAGCTACAACATTAATTACAATTGCATTAGCAGTTGTTACATCAATATATTTTGATATATCATACTGTTTACTAAATGTTTTTATATTGTTAATTTTAATAGAACCAGAATTATAAACTTCTGTTGTCACATCATTATTAGAAGAGTCCTTTGTAATTGTTGATAAAGTATAACTATATCCATTTAGATTATGATTTTTTTCAGTAATATTAATTGTAAATTTTGTTTCTTTTTCCTTTATTGAAATGTCAACAACTGGGCCAGAACCTGTAGTAGGTGGATTATCTGATCCACAATAAATATAAGGTGTGTAAACATATTTATTTTTACTTTGTTTATATACTTTTACATAAGAATTATTACTACAATCTTGTCCTTTAGAATTCTTAAATTCTTTAATATAATTACTACTTTTCAAAGTAGCAATTTTTAAATCTGTTGTCTCACCTATTGACTTAGGCATCTCATCTTTATTAGCTTGCATAAAACTTTCAGCAGCCATTCTAGCCGTATCTTTTAATGTATCATCTGATACATTTTTAGTTTTATTAATTAATTTAGTTACACCTGTTATAGCCATAGTTGACAATATTCCAATAATTACAATTACACCTAATAATTCAACTAAAGTAAATCCATTTTTTTTATTATAATAATGCACGTCCTATTCCTCCTACTATAATCTTAATTATAATATTTAATTAAAATTAGCAAAATATATTATTATAAAAATTATATATAATTTAAAATTCTAATTAATAACATTAGTTAGCTTCACCAAGTTTAATTGTATTTCTTGTCTCAATAATATAAGATTTATTCTTTACATTTACATCAATATAAATTTTATTAGAAGATGTAGAATCTTTTTTATTAAAAAATCTAATAGTATTATTTTTTATACTTTCAATTTTTACATCACTTTCTTTTAATCCTAATGATTCACTTATAACACTATAACCTATTTTTTTTACTAAAGATAACTCTTTTTTGGAAAGATTACTATTATCTTTATCATTATTTAAAAAATTATTATTTATAGTAAATATTAATCCAAATATTAATAAGATAATTGCTAAAACAAATAATACTTTTAATAACAAACTGTTTTTCATAAATCACATTCTCCAATATTCTTTATATTAATAAGATAGCATATATTAACAAGAATGTAAATAATTTGAGTCTCATGATGAATTAAAAAAGTTTTGAAGAATGGTAAATGATAATTTATTACTTGAAATCACAGTGCTTGGAAGATGTAAAATCTACTAAAACAGATATTTCTCATGCATATCAAGAATTCATTTCTAACTATAATTTAAATCGATATGCTTTTTTACCTGGTTTTTAAAGTAATGTACAAATAATATTGTTGAAATAAATGGAGTGCATTCCAATTAGAAACTTGGTTAACAATATTTAGATGTTTATCAACAAAGCATCTTCGGAAATACCTAAATTGGTTGAGCTACATATTTATAATGAATAAGAGTTTAATTTAAATAAGTTATTAACTTAATATTAATTTATCGATTGACATGCCTATCGGTTTGAGTGTTGCATATGCTGAGTAAAAGATCAACCATAAAGTTTAATAAAAATTTTTAATAAAAATTTTAAAAATAATAAATATTAAATTGCTTTAGATTTAAAAAAATATCTCAATTTTAGAAGTAAGACTAATAAAGAATAAATAATTAGATAATCCAATTAAGGCATGAAAAAAAGACCATAAATCTAGTCTTTTAATAGCATAGTTTATCATAAACTTTTGTTATTACAAAAGCAACTTATGAATAAAGCTTTTTAAACAATGACTCATTATAAATAAATTAATGAATCATATTATTTTAGAGTACAAACATTTCCGTTAAGATTTTTAACTGTGTTTCTAAATGTTGTAGCAGATGTTCCTGTATTTGTAGAAACACTTGTTCTGGAAATGTTTTTTTCTTCTACTGGATTATTACCATAGATACCATGTTTACCATTATCAACCAATAGTATAGAATATGTTGTAGTTGTTTTAGGAGGATTATTTCCACTTGCAGGAGTTGTTGCTTTCGTCCAAGAAACATATCCAACAACATCAGAACTTGACCATGGTGATTTGCTAGAATTTTCCATTAAATCATTTGATGTTCCAACTTGACCTGCTGAATCAATTTGAAAATAATAAGTACCATCACCAGTTGCACCAACACTAGTAGCATTAGTACCACATTTCAATTCGTCAGCAAGCACAGCATTTCTTACTGTATTTATATATTGTTTAGCAAGATCAGCAAATGTGTCACGACGTGAATTTTCAATTGTTCTTGTAACATTTGGAATGGCTACCAACATTAAAATACCTAAAATTGTAATAACTGCTAATAATTCAATTAATGTAAAGCCTTTACTATTAATATTAAATTTTTTCATTTTTTCACTCTCTTTCTTATCTTTATTACATTTCAACTATAGCATAGTACTCTTTCTTTTGCAATAGATATTAAAAAATTTACAACTTACTTTGACACAATTATTGTTTGATTTTTACATAATTCATTAAATATATCACTACTACCTTCAAAATTAATACTTGTATCACCTTTTTTTATACTATAAAAGCCTGAACTAGAAAATTCTTTTATATAACTTGTATCATCATGAGATAAATCTGATTCAGTAGCATCTAATATTCCATAATATTTAGCATCTGATCTTTTTGCTGTTAAACGAACATGGTATTTGTATTGCTTGAACTCTTTTGTAATTAAAACAAATGAATTATAACGATCATATTCTTCATCATCAGCATCTGCCTTAATATCACTACTTTTATCTATTAAATCAAGTGGTAAAATAATACAACTATAAGTATCTTTTGGAAGTATAATATTTTCATTAACAGAAACTTCTGTTTTTGCACTACTAATCATCTTTTTAGCATCACCAATTATTGTATTAACTTTTTGATTTTCTAAAATACC
>CACYRE010000081.1 GCA_902776735.1 uncultured Erysipelotrichaceae bacterium
TAAATAACATAGTAAAAGAGAACTGATTTTCTCAGTTCTCCTTAAGTCCATTTATCATTAGTTTTTGGTTCCACCAACACTACTTGACATTGAACCAAATATTTATGTTTTTTCTTTTCTAAATTCATAAAATATTCATTTTTATAATCTCTTTTAACAGCTCTTTTAAAACTTTTGTATACAGCAGTTCTTTTTATAATAACTGTTCCTTTTAATACTTTAAGATCAACATTTTGAATTACATTTCCTTCAATTAATCCACTTTTATTTTTATTTAGAATATATTTGACTATATCAATATAGCATTTAGTAAAATCATCATCTATGTTCAATTTAGAATATTTTTTTTGAAATATCTTTCTTATATTAGTTAATTCTTTATCTTCTTTATTATTACTAGGTAATTCAAATAATCTATCACAATTAATAACTATATAATTATCATCATCTATATACTTCAATGAAGAAGTAGTTTTACCAGAACCTTTTGTTCCAATAATATTTATAATATTATCGTTTGTTAATTTCTTAACATAATCTTTTTTATCCTTTAGTAGATATATTTTGTTCATATACTTCTTCCTTTTCTATTACTTTTGCCTCTCCATAAAATATTATTTCTGAATTATTAGAGTCAATTGAATTCCAATATAATTCTGCATTCTCTAAATGTTTTTGATATGAAACATTCTGTCTCTTCATTAAATTCCCATCAAAACAGAATATTTCTCCAGTTAATTCTAAAGCCAAAATTTGTGTACATTCTTTTTTGTTTCTTTTTAGTATTTCAGTCCAATTAATAGCTTCTTCTTTAGTTTTTGTTACATATAAACAACTTAATCTTGAAGGGTAAGATGGATATTTACTACTTCTTACTTCTTCAAGTGCTAATTCCCTTAGTGCAAACGCATCATTATTGATAGTATTTAATACTAATTCAAACTCATCAACAGAAAACTCTTTATCGTTATTTCTTTTTTTATTGATTAATAATTCATTAGCATCAATTCCATCTATTTTGTATTCATTATTATAAACTTGATCATACATTTTATTATGAGTATCAGAATTAAATACTAATATATCACCTACATTAACTTTTTCTCCAGAATAAGCATGATAGAATATTTCTTTATTTACCTTCATAATCTACTTCCTTTCTAAAACTGCGATGGATTCTTAGTGGATTGTACTGGGACGAAGAACATATTGTCTAGGCCTGTACTATGTCAACAGAATATATTTTCCAGCACCATCTATCACATTTAAATATATTGTTCTAATATATAAGCATATCCTTTATTTACTTTGCCTTCTTTTATTTTATTTAATATTTCTTCCTTAGTATACCAATTTATATTTGCTACTTCATTAGGATCATATTCTAGCTCTTTTATATTAATTTCTTCTTCAATTAAATAAATATTAAATATATAACTATTGTATGGATATATAATTGTATCTAAACGTTCAACAGTAACATTTTCTAAATTTAATTCTTCTTTTAACTCTCTTTTTAAACCAGTTAAGCTATCTTCTCCAGCAAGTACATGTCCTCCAGGAATAGCTAAAGTATTGTTACTACGAGCTGTTGCTTGCTCTAATAAATATTTGTTGTTATTTTTTATTAATACATAACTCATCATTACATAACAACCTTCTGGTATTTCATCTACTCTTCTTCTAATTGTTTTATTTAATTTGTTAATTTTTTTATCATATAAGTCTTCTAATTCCATAATTGTCTCCTTTCTAATATACAGACACTTTCGCAATGCCATGTCCTGGGGCTAAGAACATATTGTCTAGGCCTGTACTAGGTCAATAGAACATGTTCTTAAACTCCTAGAACTAGACATGTTCTAGGATGAAGAAAATATCTTATTTGTTACTATTATTAAATATTTATTACTATAATGTTTTACATATAAATTTTATCATAAATATTATTGATTATCTATACTACAATTAGTAAGAACATCATTTATTAATTTTTCTTTTTCTATTTTATTTTCTATTTCATTTATTGCAAAACATTTTTTACCTAAATCTTTAAATGAAGCCCCACAGTGAAATACTCTTTTTCTATCTATAATTATAAATCTATCATGATATGAATCATTATTTATAAAGGTAACATTATTATATTGCTTTATATATTTTTTTGTTAGTGTTTTATCTATATTTGAAGAAATTACAACTATTTTTCTATTGATATTTCTAAATTTATCTAACAATACCTTTCCCATATAATTATCTATAATTATTATTTCTTCTTTAGCTATATCAAATATTTCTAGTAATACTGAATATGCATCATAAATATCATTCTTAAAAAATATAGAATTTTTAGTTATTACTTTTGGATTGAACTTATCAAATAATTCATCTATTCTTTTGGTGTTTTCATCTACTTTATCTTCTAGTAATAAAAATCTTCGCGGAAGTACATTCTTATTATAATTAATATAATGTCTCATCTTTACGAAAGTATCCATTATTCTAATACTTACTTCAGTTGCTGTTTTTGACTTTAGTATTGTTGCAAGCATATAAACTCCTTGCTCAGTAAATACTCTAGGATTTGATCTTGACATTGAACTTATATTTGCGGTCGAAAATTTCGACCACAAATTGCTCTTTTCTTCATCACTTAAAATCCAACTAAATCGTCTAGGAAATTTATCAGGATTATTCTTAACAGCTTCATTAATTCTTTTTGTTGCTACATTATATAATTGAGCTAGATCAGAATCTAACATTACCTCCTTTCCATCAATTTCATAAATCATGTTTTCGATGTTTATAACATCTTTCTCTGCTATTTCATTCATAATTAAACCTCCTTCTTTAGAATAAAAAAAGGATATCCCCTCCATCCTATTGAAAGGGATATCCCGCAGCATGCAATAATTCTTCCTTGCCTTAAAGAATTAGAACCTTAGCGTCCAAATTGTCATATTAACTCATGGCAAGATAATTAATACATGTTGAATATATCAGAATTATTTTTATAAATCAATCGAACAAGACTATTTTTTAACTAAAGTTGTGATTGATTCGCAATGGGTTGTATCAGTATCAGTACTAAGTGCTCTATCCTTGTTTCAGTATTAGGAATATTTCCTAGTTATAAAACTTCCCTAGTTGTTTGCGTATTAGTGCTAAGTAAAAATTCTTATATTTTTGTAGTTAAAGTAATATCAAATTCTTCAAAACCATTCTTGCGATAAAATTCAATCGCAT
>CACYRE010000082.1 GCA_902776735.1 uncultured Erysipelotrichaceae bacterium
TAATCATAAATATTATTTATATAATTATCATCTATATTAGAATAAGTATTAATAAATACATTGTTATAGTCAAAATTAGAAGTATAAGATAAATTATGTGTTACATTATCTTTTCTATTTTTACCAAGGAATTCTACTTTTCCATTAATATTTACTCTATTTAAACTAATTGGTAAATATACTTTATTTATAGAATTAACAGTATTCTGTTTTTTAAAAATTAATGGAATTAATGGATTAAATAATACACACTTTTTATAAGTTTTTTTAGCATCTTCTAAACTCTTAGTAAAGGGAATTATTTTAGAATAATTATTAAATTCAAAGTTACTATCTACTATTTCTTTTCCGCAATAAGGACATTTATCTATATTTTTATAAGTAACTATCTTACTACTACAATAATTACACATATATTTGTTTAAATTATTATCCACAATATCACATCCTATAAATATTATATCAAAAAAAACATTTGAGTTTTAATCAAATGTTTTTTTATTTAGCTTTTATATATTCTTTTCCACCCATATATGGTTGTAATACTTTAGGTATTTTAATACTACCATCTTCTTGGTAATTATTTTCTATTACAGCAATTAATCCACGAGGAGAAGCAACAACTGTATTATTTAATGTATGTAAATAATATGTACCTTTATCACCCTTAGTACGAATACCAAGTCTTCTTGCTTGAGCATCTCCTAAAGTTGAGCAACTTCCTACTTCAAAATATTTCTTTTGTCTAGGACTCCATGCTTCAATATCACATGACTTAACCTTTAAATCAGCTAAATCTCCACTACAACACTCAAGCTGTCTTACAGGTACGTCGAAATTTCTAAACAATTGGACAGTTAACTTCCACATTTTATTATACCAGTCCATTGAATCTTCTGGCTCACATATAACAATCATTTCTTGTTTTTCAAATTGATGAACTCTATATAATCCTCTCTCTTCAAGTCCATGACTTCCACCCTCTTTTCTAAAGCAAGGTGAATAACTTGTCATATGAATTGGTAATTCTTCTTTTTTAATTATCTGATCTTTAAATTTACCAATCATAGAATGCTCAGAAGTACCAATCAAATATAAATCTTCTCCTTCTATTTTATACATCATAGCTTCCATTTCAGGAAAAGACATAACTCCAGTTACAACATCGGAATGAATCATAAATGGTGGTATCGCATAAGTAAATCCAGCATCAATCATAAAATCTCTCGCATAGGCAAGCATTGCTTCATGAAGTCTTGCAATATCACCAAGTAAATAATAGAAACCTTCTCCACTTGTTCTACCAGCAGCTTCTTTATCCATTCCTCCTAAATTATTGATAATATCAGCATGATATGGAATCTCATAACTAGGAACAAATGGTTCTCCAAATCTTTGTACTTCAACATTTTCAGAATCATCTTTACCAATTGGAACAGTTGAATCCATAATTTGAGGAATAACCATCATTTTTTCTTTAATTTTTTTATTCAATTCTATCTGTTCTTCTTCAAGCTTTGTTATCTCAACAGAATGATTTTTTATCTCTTCTTTAATTTTATTTGCTTCTTCCTTCTTACCATCTTTCATAAGTAGACCTATTTGATTACTTAGTTTGTTCTTTGTAGCTTTCAAATTATCAGCTTTTACTTGCACTTCCCTAACTTTCTTATCCAATTCATATACTTCATCTACTAAAGGCAATTTCTCATTCTGAAATTTCTTCTTAATATTTTCCTTAACTATATCCCTATTTTCTCTTATTAACTTAATATCTATCATAATTCCTCCTATTTTTTAGCAATTTTAACTTCTTCAAATCTATACTTTTGTTTAACATCCGGATATTTATTCTTATCAACTTCACTTAAAAACATATTAATAGGTCTTGCATATATCAAACAATCATCATATAATGCTCGATATAAAACAAGTTCTTCACCAGTTTCCGAGTGAAAAGCAGTACCTAAAACAAAATATAAATTTCCCTTAAAATGTCTATAAATCTTATTTATATGTAGTTTTCTCATTAACCCTCCAAATAAAAAAGAATGATATCAAGGAGTGCTTATGCACGGTACCATCCTTTATTTAACTTATTTAGATAACGGTATTACCCGGAATAAATCATCTATAGAGTAGACAAATAAGTATTTAATATCGTTTACACCAACCACGAATTCTCTCTAATTAAATAATCTTATTATTAGTTCTAATCATCGACTTGATAATATTATAATGAATTTTATTTATTTTTACAACCCACTTTTAATTAATTTGACAATTTATACCCTCTTCATATGCAGAATCCAAGCTAGTAAAATCTATAACTTTATCAACGCTTAAATCATTAACATTAATTTCTCTTATACCTTTAGTACCATCACTAATAGATAAATAATAGGTTCTATTTCCATCACTAACAACCATCTTAACATAGCCAGAAACAGGTTCATATAAATTACTAAAAACATATTTAAAAGATCTGCCAACATTAGAATAATAAAAATAATAAACTCCATCATCACCATAATAAGTTTCACCATTACAAGTAACTTCTTTAGCAATATCTGCTGAATTAGGAACTACACTATTTTTCATCTTTCTAGCAATAACATAATAATGTCTATTTTCAAAATAACTTAAATCAAATTTAAATTTATCTAAATTATTAGCAATCATAACTATAAAAGAAATAATAATAAAAAACATATCAGTAGTAAAAAATATCATCTTTAATCGATAAGACTTCTCAATACTATTTATTTCATTATTAAATAATCTTCTATTTTCAAAAACTGATTCCCCTAAACCTATTACAGGTATCATTATAAAAGGAAAAAGTATTGTTAAAATACCACTTTTATTAAATTTTTTACCTAACTTATAAAATAAAATAATATTATAAATAACATTAACTATTGGTACAAACAATAATAATCCATAAAAAGAGCTTTTAAATATTTCTTTAGAAAGAATAAAATAATTATATATTGGAATTAAAGAACTCCACCATCTCTCGTTCATCTTCATAAACATTTTTTCAAATGAATAAATATATAAGTAACTTAGAGAAACACTAAATAAATAATAAGAAAAAGTAACATAATAAAAATTATCATCAATATTTTTTATAAAAATAAAACAAACAACAAGAGTTAATAAATACGCAAAATAAGTAATAAAAAAGCATAAATTATTACTCCCAGTATTAT
>CACYRE010000083.1 GCA_902776735.1 uncultured Erysipelotrichaceae bacterium
TCAAGGACTGTATTTTATATATAAAATAAATTTTGTTCAAGTTTTCATAACTATGTGTGCCTTGAACGAAGTGAAAGGAATGTGAGTTTATATGAAAAATGTTTATGGAAAAAATATTTTAGTTTCCGGAGCAACTTCTGGAATAGGAAAGTGTATTGCTGAGAATTTTGCAAAAGCTGGATATAATGTTATTGGACTTGGTTTAAATGCTGATGAGCATATAGAAAAAATAGGAACTGGTTCAATTAAATATTTTTCAGTTGATGTTACAAATGTTGATCAAGTAAAAGATTTTTTTGAAAAAAATATTAAAGAATTAGATATTGCTGTTCTAGCAGCCGGATTTGGAATTGCTGGTCCAGCCGAAATTATGCCAATGGACTATGTTAGAAAACAAATGGAAGTAAACTACTTTGGCGTTGTAAATATGTGTAATAATATTTTACCAATTATGCATAAAAATAAAAAAGGCTTAATAATTGCTATCTCATCAGTTGCTGGAAGGGTTACTCTTCCAATGCAATGTCATTATTCTTCTTCTAAATATGCTCTAGAGGCTTACTTAGAAGCCTTAAGAATAGAGACAAAGAAATTTAATATTAAAACAGTCCTAGTAGAACCAGGTGACACTAAAACAGGTTTTACTAAAGCAAGAAAAACTTATAATCCAAAAGGAAATCCATATTATGAAGTATGTATGAGAAGCATTGATAAACAGTCACATATGGAAGAAAATGGTAAAAGCCCAGAAACAGTAGCCAAGGTAGTAATGAAACTAATAGGTAGACATAATCCTCCTATTAGAGTTGCAGTAGGTTTTGAATATAAACTAGCATGTTTTCTAATAAAAATACTACCTGCTAAATTAGTAGATAATATTCTTTATAAAATTTATATGCCAGAAAAATAAAATAGTTTAGACAAATCTAAACTATTTTTAATATCTTTTTCTAATTCTTCTATTATTACTAGCCATACTATTTATTTTATGAATAATTATTCTATAAGCTATAATTAAAAATACAAAGAAAATAATTGTAACATAATTACTCTCTACTGATAGAATAAAATCAAATGTTGTATGAAATAAAGCTGGTATCAATAAACTAAATATTCCATAAATAATAAATCTAATATAATGTCTTTCTCCTTGATGATATTTAGCCATTCCTAAATAATAACCCATGAATGCTCCAAACATAGCATGTCCAGGAACAGATAAGAAATCTCTTATTATTTCTGTAGTTATTCCAAATCTTAAAGTATATGTAATATTTTCAAAGAAAGCAAAACCTAAAGAAACAGTTACTGCATAAATTACTAAATCATATATTCTGTCTATTGTATAGTCATTAGCTTCTTTTACTACATTAACCCACTTACAAAACTCTTCAATAATACCTACACTAAGAAATGTATAAATAAATAGATTAATTAAGTCTTTTGGAGCAGTTGGATAATAATAACTAAAAATCATCTCTAAAATACAAGCAGGTATACAAGATAAAATTCCTTTTAAAAATAAATGAAATATAAAAGCAAAAGGCTTATCACTATCTACTTTAGAAGAAATATATAAAGATATCATAATTACTGGAATTAATGATACAACAATAACTATTTTTAAATAATCTAATAACATATCATCACCAAATATATTATACAAGATATTATACTTATTATCTATACTTAAATATTTTTATATAAGTTTCACATTAATTGTAATATTACGATTTTATATAATATGTAGCTATTAATTCTTTTTTTTCATTGAACTTTTATGTTATACTTGAAAAGGTGATGGTATGAAAAGATTAACAATAGGGTATTTTGTTGACTCATTTTTTCCAATGATTGATGGAGTAGCAATGGTGGTAGACAATTATGCTAAAAGATTATCTAAAGTTGCTGATGTAGTTGTTTTTGCTCCTAAACCAGTTAAAGAAGAGTATGATGATAGTATTTTTCCTTATAAAGTAGTAAGATGTAATTCCCTTTCCCTACTATATATTGATTATAATTTACCGACTCCTAAAATTGATCCTGGTTTTATTAAAGAATTAAATAAATATAAATTAGACGTTGTTCATATTCATTCTCCTGCAACACTTGGTCAAATTGGAGTTAAATATGCCAAAAAAAATAATACCTTACTAATTGGAACTCTTCATAGTCAATATAAACAAGATATTATGCGAACAGTAAAATCTGAAAGAATTACAAATATATTACTAAAAAATGTAGTTCATGTTTTTAATCAATGTGATGAAGTTTGGACCGTAAATAAAAAGTTAATTGAAGTATTTAAAGAAGAATATCACTATAAAAAAAAGCCAAGAATAATACCTAATGCTACTGATATGATGCCAGTAAAAGATATAAGTGAAGCTAGAAATATAATTAATAAAAAGTATAATATAAAACAAACTGATAAAGTATTACTATTTGTAGGTAGATTAAATAAACTTAAAAATATAATGTTTATAGTAGATTCTTTAGTCGAATTAAATAAATTAAAATTAAATTATAATTATAAAATGATTTTTGTAGGATCTGGTCAAGATGAAAAAGAATTAAAAAAATATGTTTTAAAAAACAATTTAGATGATAAAGTGATATTTACTGGAAGAGTCGAAGACCGTGATGAGTTGGCAAGATTTTATGTTAGAAGTGATTTATTTTTATTTCCATCATGGTATGATACAAATTCTATTGTTCAAATTGAAGCAGCTTCTCAAAAAACACCAACTGTCTTTATAGATGGAACTGTAACATCATCGACTATTACTAATAATTTTAATGGTTTTACAACACCAAATTCTGCATATGAATATGCTAAAAGAATAGATGAAATATTAAATGATAATGAGCTTCTACAAAATGTATCTGAGAATGCTTTTAAAACTGTATACAAAACATGGGATAATGTAGTAGAAGAAATATATGCTTTGTATAATCAATTATTAGAAAATAAATTTAAGGAGTGATTAGTATGAAGAAATTAGTTTTAATTGGTGGAGGAGATATTGGTAGGGGAAATACTTCCTATGAAACAAAAGAAATAGATGAAGAAATAGTTAAACTTACAGGTATTGCTAAACCAAATTTATTATTCATTGGTCTAGCTAGTACTTTTTCTGACTCATATTATGATACAATCAAGAAAATATATAAAGAATTGGGATGT
>CACYRE010000084.1 GCA_902776735.1 uncultured Erysipelotrichaceae bacterium
ATTAATATTAGAAAAATACTTATTAATAACATTAATATTCATTGGTAAACTGTTAATATAACCCATACCTTTATTTATATCAATATATTCACTCTTATCACTATAAACTATTTTAGAAACATTTGCTTCAAGTGAAGTATAACTAAATCCAAGAAATAACATTAATCCTGATCCTAACATTAAAATAATTACCAAAAGATATTTCTTCATTATCTCACCTACTTAAATATATATTTATAATAATCACTATACTGCATATTAACACTTACTTGATATTTTTCATTTACTTCTTGTATTTTCTCTTGAATAAACTTATCATCAACATTATCTACATATTTATAAAATTTATTCGTATTAGCATTATAAGCACCATAATTTGTTATAAAACTTCTATCTGGAAATACTACTAATCCATCATTATTTGAAGCCATAATATCTTTACCAATAATAAGTCTAGAATCATATTCTATTCCAAACATATTTAATATTGTTGGTAAAACGTCTATATTCATTGCTACTTTATCAACACTTGTCTTTTTATCTAATTTACTATTATATATAATTAAAGAACCTCTATTTCTATCAAAATTATTAGTTCTATCTATATTTGATCTAGTATTTACCTGCGCATTAGTTAAATAATAAGGAGAATGATCTGATGAAATAACAATAACTGTATCATCAAGTTTTCCACTCTTTTTTAAACTATCAATAAGCTTTTCCATAGCAATATCAAAATCAATATTTGCAGCCATATAATATTTTATATTATTAGAATAATTATAATTATCTAATTTATGAATATGTTTCTCTGCCACAAAATTACTAGAATCATATGAACCATGTCCGCTTAAAGTAATATAATAAGTAAAGAAATGATCCTTATTCAAATAATCATCAACAGACTGCTCAATCATATCAACATCACTACCATGAAAATGATCACAATACATATTTATTCCATCATTGCAATATCTCATACCATCAAAATTTAATGTAGAAAAATATTTTTTACGATAATTATAATATCCATAATAAGGATGATAAACATAAGTATTATAATTTATATTTTTAAACTCTCTAGGTAAAATATATGGCCCAGTATTATAAACCATATCAATTAAACTATAATTCTCACCTATAATCGGCAAAATACCCCACTCTAACATATATTCTCCATCAGCAGTACTTGCCGGATACTTTGGAGCAAAATAATTATTAAAAATAATACCTTCATGCTTTAATTTATATAAAGTAGGAGTAAGATCTTTATCAATAGCAATTTCATCAAATGATTCTGCAACGATAAATATCAAATTTTTATTCTTAAAAATACCAGTATAATCATTTTGTACAGTTGGAGTTTGTCTACTAAAATAATTATGTAAAGACTTAATATTATCATCTAATTCATTATTAATTAAATTATCAAAATCAATATTTGTAACATTATATTTTAAAGAAGATTTTCTATTTAAGACACTAGAACTATTACTATAAATATCTTCTGTTACATATTTTTTTTCTGAAAAACCAAACAATCTTCTTTTAACACTAATAATAGAAGATTCAAGTAAACCAAAATTTTCAACATTAAGTTTAGGCATATTTACATTATGCATTAAACTATACATAGAAATATTATTCGTAGTATTCACTGTATTAATCATAAAACTACTATAAGAAATACTTAATATAAATAATCCAATAAGTAATAAAGACTCTTTTTTATTTATAAATTCAAATTTTTTACCACCTTTAATTAAATATATTGCTACTGGTACAATAAATAATAATATATAAATAAAATTTTGAAACATAGTAAGCAATACTTTATCATAACCATCTTTCAATGCAGTAATAAAAACTAGTCCATTAAAGCTAAAGAAAGACTCATAAATTTTAAAATAAACAAGTTCAGCTCCATATAATATAACAAAGAAAATATTTATACTAATAAATAATACTTTTTTTAATTTATCACTTTTAATACAACTAATAATAAATGTTAAAATAATAGAATAAAACATTGTAAACATAAAAATCATAATTAAATTTACAATTGAAAGACTATTAAAACAACCAATATGTAATACTATTTCTAAAAATAAATAAAATAGAAAATACTTAAAAAAAGTCTTTATCATACAACCACTCTCAATTATAAGTATAGATAAATTAACATTTATTTACAATATTAAAAAATATTTTACATTATACTTTTCATTAATTTGACATATAAATTATCATAGCTGAAAAGCAATATATTTGTTCTTCATTATATATTGAACTACTTACCTGATATTTTATATCTATTACTTCAATATCTTCACTATCTAAAAAATTATTAATATCTTCTTCTAAATCAATTTCATCTTCTTCATCAAATAATTTTACTTTCAATAAAATCACCATAACTATATTAACAAGAATAAGATAAAAAAAAAGAAGAATTATGTCTTCTTCTCTTATTTAACTACAATATTTACAATCTTGCCTTTAACAACAATTATCTTTACTATTTCTTTTCCATCAATATGTTTCATAACATTTGAATTATTTAAAGCCTTCTCTTTAATAGAATTATCATCGTCTTCCATATTAACATCAATTGTTCCACGGACTTTTCCATTTACTTGTACAGCAATTGAAATTACATCGTCGATTGTTTTTTCTTCATCATATGTAGGCCAACTAGATTCACATATTGGCTTATAGCCTAATTGTTCATTTAACTCTTCAGTAATATGTGGAGCAATTGGATTTAATAATTTAATAAGTAAATGATAATCTTCTTTAGTAATAGAATCTAAGTTATCATAAGCGTTTGCTAAAATCATTAAACTAGAAATAACCGTATTATAACCCATATGAGTCATATCATATTCAATCTTTTTTATAGTTTTATTTTGTAATACTTCCAAACTTTGAGTATAACCATCTATATCATTTACTTTATCCTTTAATCTAATAATCTTATCAATAAATCTTTTGCAACCTCTTAAAGAATCCACGCTCCATAAAGCATCCATTTGATAATCACCCATAAACATTTCATAGACTCTTAAAACATCTGCTCCATATTCTTTCACTATATCATCAGGATTAATTACATTACCCTTAGATTTACTCATCTTTTGACCATCTGGACCTAGAATCATACCATGAGAAAC
>CACYRE010000085.1 GCA_902776735.1 uncultured Erysipelotrichaceae bacterium
AATAGGCTCTTTTGGTGTTTTAAGTCGTGGCTTTATTGTTAAATTACAACTTTTTAAAGAAATTTACAAAAAACACTTGTAAAAACTTAGAAAGTCACAGATTTTTACTCTTTTATCTTCATATATTAAATTTCCATTTCAAATTCATCTTCTATATCTTCGTTATTAGCCTTATGATAATCTGGAATATAAGCATAATTAAATAGTTCATCTTCTTTTGTTGTTCCTCTAGCAATATCAATAATATCAGCTTGTTGAAAATCTCCATATTTATAATAATCTTTTACTTCTTCAGTAGCTAAGTCTTTAGAAGGTTCATTTCCCTTTAATAATATATTTCTAAAGAACATTTTAATTTTATCAAATAAAAATTTTATAAAACTATGTAGATTTCTATTTTCTTTTTCTAATTCTTCATTTTTATTCTTTAATGATTTAACTTCTTTTTTAATATTTTCGTTCTCTTTTTCTAAAGATTTATAACTATCAGCATAATTATTAACTTCATTAAAAACTTGCTTTATTTTAGGCTCTAATTCCTTTATTTTTTTAGATTCTTTAATAACCTTATTCATTGTATCAAAAGTATCTTTATCTATAACAACGTGTTTTTTATCAAATGGAATATTCTTTGAAAATGCCATTTTTTTATCTAGTTCTTCAAATTCTTTAGTAAGTCTATCAGATCTAACGTTTATTTTCTGTTCTAGTTCTCTATTTATTCTTTTATATTCTTTAATTTTAATATGTTTTCTATCACTACCTTTAATACCTTTTTCTAAATCATAGCCTTTATCAGTTAATCTTTTATGGTATTTATCTTGTAACTCTGATAGGTGTATCTTATCTCGTATATATTGTTTTTTAGAAATAGTATACCTTTCGGTATTTGTTCTTTTATCATACTTTTTAATTAAAGGAATCACTACACAATGTATATGAGGTGTTTTTTCATCCATATGAACAGTTGCATGTAAAACTTGTTCTTTCTTATAACCTAAATCTTTATAAACAAATTTCATACAAGTATCTGCCCATTCTTTAATATCATCCTTATTCATATTCTTAAAGAACTCATTAGTTGCGGTAAACATTAATTCATCAGCTATTACATTATTAGATCTATCTAACATTTGTTTAAATGTCTTTTTTCTATCTTCTCTTTCAGTTTTCATTCTTTCATCATGTTCTTTTTTGTAATCTTCAGTTAAGTTATAAAAACCCTTAACATATTTTTCTGTTAAGGGTACTAATTCAATATTATTTTTAGTTAATTCTAATTTTATATCTGGATTTGATTGATAAGCTTTCTTTTCTTTTTTATTATGTGAACCTATTTGTGCTAAATCAAGTATAGTCATAATAGGTTCACTTCTAAATATTGCATAATTTAAATTCATAATATCGTTTCTCCTTTCTTTATGCATAAAAAAGCAACCATTTTTGGTTGCTAAAATTTTGAATATTTTGATAATCTTGCAATATCATGAATTAAATATTCAAATGAATTTTGTGTCCAAAATCTCGGATGCATATAACCATGATTGACACTATTTCTATTATCTCCATTATCTAATGATGTAGATAATTTAAAATATTTTTTCATCTCATTTAATAGTTCTATATATTCAAGATTATCTTTATTTTCTTCAATTGCTAAATTTAATAATGCCATCCCCGTTTTTCTTTTTTTAGGGTTCCCTTTTGAATCTACGTAATCTCTTCCATATTCCGATGTTGTTGATCTAATTAGTTCCTCAAGATAACAATATGCAAATGGTGTTAATATAGAATATGAATTGTCATAATCATTATATATTTCTTGCATTAAAGCTATATCTGGTGCCCAATTCCACATATGTGCATAATTTAATATCTCCTTAAAATCACTTCTTATGTTCATCCTTACCACCTTGCTTATTAATATATTCAATTAGGTCATTCAAATCTTCTTTTATACCAATTACATCATCGTTATTAAATTTTGCACAATTATAAATTTGTTTATTCATTCTAATTAAAGCATTTTCTTCGTTCAATTGTAAATAAGTTTGTTGTCCTTGCTCTTCAATCATTTTTTTATAATATTCATTTGGAACTAACGCTATTGCAATTTTTGGATGTAATAACATCACCATACACTCAATTCCACCATCAATATATAAATTTGAAACAAGTGATTTAATTGTTACTAAGTTTTTATTTGTTGTATTAACTAAAGGTACAGGAGTATATCCCTTAATAAAATTGGTGTTCATTTTTTCTCCTGTTATTGCTAAATATTCGGCATCATATCCACCATCAAATAATTGAGCTGTTAAGCTATGTTCATTTATTTCTTTTATATACTTTGGATTTCTGATAAGTGCCATAAAAAATAATTTATTAATATTTTTGTTTAAGTCTTTTAATGTAATAGTTGTTACCTCTTGATTTATAAATGGAATAAATAATTTTATAATACTAGAAATTATTTTTTCATAGTTTACACTCAAATATTCTTCAAATGCCAATGAATAATATCCAAAACTAGTATTATACTTTCCGGCAGAACTTTTTATAATTTTATTAGATGACGTATTTAAATAAAACAAATTATCACCTGTTCTATAGTTTTTCAATAATAATTTAGGAAGTTGAACATGTGAATCAACAGCATATATTATAAAAATTTGATTGTTTGTTCCTACTATATCATATAACGCATTATAATATCCTAAAGCATTTTCTTTTAATATTATTCCTATTTTAGTTAAATTGGATAATAATTTATTAATTGAATTCTTTTTCCACTTAAATCTAATTACTTGTTTGTCTTTAAAAGGTTTTAGTAATTTATGATAATAACCATTATTTATAATTCCAATATCAAATGGTGTATTATTTTCTTTCAAAAACATTGTTAATTTATCCATTTACATCGCCTCATATATATTATACCATCAAAAAAATACTTTCTTTAAAAAGTATTTAGTTTATTTATTATTAATTTTTATAGATTATAATTTGCTACAACTAGTTCTATTTATACTGGGTTTAATCTTACTTGGGTGACCGGCATCAACAATAACTAATGTTTTATCATTCATTTTATCACCTAAAATATTTTATGATTCTTATGATATTTAGTTATATGTTTTTATTAAAAAA
>CACYRE010000086.1 GCA_902776735.1 uncultured Erysipelotrichaceae bacterium
TTTTTTCTAATAATATAATTGGAGGTGAAAGTATAGAGAAAATAAAAGTAGTTATGCAGGATGGCATAAAAGATTGTGGTATTTGTAGTCTTTTATCTATTATTAGATTTTATGGTGGAGATGTATCTAAAGAATATTTAAGAGAATTAACATCTACTACAAAAGATGGCGTTTCTATGTATAATTTATTAGAAGCAGCTAAAACGATAGGCTTTGATGCATATGGAATGAACGGTGAAATTGAAAAAATAAATGTAAATAACTTACCATGTATTGTTCATTTTATTGTAAATAAATCTTATCATCATTTTGTTGTTATATATAATATTGATAATAAAAAAAACAAAGTTACACTTATGGATCCTGCTAAAGGGAAAAAAATAATTTCTATTAGTGAATTCAAACTCCTTTCTAGTAATAATTACTTATTTTTACATCCTAATAAAAAATTACCTGTTATTAGAAATAATAAAATGATAGAAAAGATAATTCAAAATAATTTTAAGACTAATAAAACCTTATACCTCTTATCATGCTTTACTACTATTATTGCTTTTTTTGAAAATTTCATCTTATCATTTAGTTTTAAATATTATTTAAATTATTCTATTAATTTAGATTTAACAAGTAATATTCTAACAATAAGTATCCTTCTTCTAATTATTACACTATATAAAAACATAAATATTACTTTAAAAAACACACTTATTAATAAATGGTTAACTTATTTTGATGATTCACTAACTACTATAACTTATCAACAAATACTTTTACTTCCATATTTATATTACAAAAATAGAACTACCGGTGAAGTAATATCTAGATTTAAAGATTTAAATACTATTAGAAATTACTTGGGACTATTGTTTTCGAGTTTCTTAACTGACCTTCAATGTATTATTTTTTTTATAAGTATTATGTTTTACTATTCAAAACTCTTAACCAGTATTATTTTTATATTTTTAATAATTTCTTTTTCTGAAATAGTAATTACTAGTAGAAAAAAGAATGTTGATACTATTAAAGGAAGTCATTTAGAAAAAAGATTAATTGATAAATTTAATATTAGATATAAGAATTTTTTAGAAGCAGTTTATTCTTATAATTTATTTTTAGAATTAATTTCTTTAGTAAAAAATAATTTAAAAGAAATTTTATCTTTAATTATACTTGGTATAGGAAGTTATTTGGTAGTAGAAAATAAATTAGACCTTGGAAACTTAATAATATATCAGTCTTTAAGTTTTTATTTATTAGATAGTGTCTTTAATATTACTAGATTATTAGAAGAATATCCTGAATATAGATTAGCTAAAGATAGAGTGGAAGAGTTGTTTATGCTGGATAATGAAAATTTTAAAAATAATTATTTTTATTTATCTTATAAGTTAGTTGGAGATATTTTTATTAATAATTTAAATTATAAAGTTGGGGCAAAAGTATTGTTTAGTAATTTATCTTTAACTATTAGAAGAGGGGAGAAAGTTCTTTTAACTGGTGAATCTGGGAGTGGTAAATCTACTCTTGTTAAGACATTGTTAAAATATATAGAAGTTCCTTATAATACTATTAAAATAGATAACATAGATATAAATCATTATCACTTAGAAAATATTAGAAAAAACATTACCTATTTAACTGCTAATGAATATCTATTTAATGATACTATTAAAAATAATATAACTCTTTCTCAAGAATATTCTAATGAAGAAATAAATAAAGTAGTAGAAATTTGTAATATAAATGAATTAATTCAAGATAGTACTCTAGGCTTAGAAAAAAGAATTGAAGAAAATGGTTTTAATTTTAGTAATGGAGAAAGACAAAGAATAATACTTGCTAGAAGTATTATAAAAAAATCTAGTATTTATATTTTTGATGAAGCATTGGGTCAAATTGATATTCACAAAGAAAAAATTATATTAGAAAAAATCTTTAATTATTTAAATGATAAAACTATTATTGTAATTTCCCATCGCTCTAATAATAAGAAATTATTTGATAGGGTTTTAAAATTAGAAAGGGGAAAAATACGTGAGACAAAAAGCTTATCAAAGTAGATTATTAATTACTTATCTAATTATGTTAACTATTATTTTAGAAGTAATATTTATTTTTATTTTAAATAGTTATAAAATTTATAAATATAAAGAATTTTACTGTATTATGTCGCAAAAAAATACTTGTCTTTTAGTAATAAAAAAGAAAGAAAAAAAGCTTCTTTATAAAAATAGTATTTTATATATTAAAAATAAAAAAATAAAATTTCAAATTGTAGAAGATAATGGAATAGTAATTACTAAAAATAAGGAAATCTATAATGAAGTATTAATTAAACTTGATAGAAATTATCCTGGGAAAGAGACTTTAACTATTCTTTTTCCAGATAGGAAAATAAAATTATTAGAAATATTTAAATTGATTTGGGAAGGTGATTAAAAATTAAATATTTAAAAACAAATGAATTGGATAAAATAAAAGGTGGAGCAATAAGTACTATTTGGGTGGCATTGGGGATTTCAGCTCTAATTATATTTTTGTGTGGGGTAATAGAAGGAATAACTAATCCAGAAAGGTGTAAATAGATGAGTATTATTAGTAATTCTGAACTTGATAAGATTAAGGGAGGGTCTGAGTATATAACTGGATCTATTATCAATGCTTTAGTAAATGTTATTAAAGTGTTAAAAGAAGCTGGTTCTTCCTTAGGATCAGGTATCAGAAGAGTTGCCGAAGGAAATATTTGTCCCTTACAATAAAAAGAATATTATTAGTTATTTTTGTCATCTTAATAATTTTAATTTCACCAATTATTATTAAATTTATTTTTAATTTTGGATTTTATGTAGGAAAATTCATACGAAATTTATATTTTACCCTTGAAAATTAATAAAAAAGTCGAAAAATGGGTTGAAATAGAACTTAAGTTTTGATATAATTCATTGTAGTTAAAACGAAGGGAGGGAAATTGATGGCAACTAAAGTAACTGTTAGAGGTGGTAATCTTGATCAAGCTCTAAGAAAGTTTAAACAAAAAGTGGCAAGAGACGGTGTCCCTTCAGAATGGAAAAAAAGAGAAGCTTATGATAAGCCAGGAGTAAAAAGAAGAGCAGCAAAAAAAGAAGGAATCAAGAATTCTAGAAAAAGAGATCGTGCAAGAAATAGAGATTACTAATATCTCTATTTTTGTTTTAGTTTATTTAATTTCCTATATGATTTATGCTATAATACTAGGTGAGGTGTTAAAAGATGGTAGAACAATTAAATAAAGATATGATTGATGCAATGAAAGCAAAAGATAAAGATAGATTAACTGTAATTAGAATGGTAAAAGCAGCTTTAAAGCAAGAGCAAATTGATCATAAAAAAGAAATTAATGATGACTTATTAATTGATGTTGTTAATAAACAAATTAAAATGAGAAAAGATTCTATTACTGAATTTGAAAAGGGTGGTAGAAAAGATCTTGTAGATAAAACACAAGCAGAAATTGATATACTTATGAAATATTTACCAGAACAATTATCACATGATGAAGTCAAAAAAATTATTGATGAAGTATTTACTGAAGTTAAACCAACATCAGTAAAAGATATGGGTAAAGTCATGAAAGAAGCAACTGCTAAATTAAAAGGCAAAGCTGATATGAAAGAAGTATCTACAATAGTTAAAGAAAAATTACAATAAAGCATTATTTAAATGCTTTTTTCTTTTATTAAACATATAATTTAACAGGTGATAATATGTTTAGTAGATTAAGTAATTATATTAATAATGATAAATTTAGTCTAACAATAACAGATAATATACTCCATATTATAAACTATAAAAGAATTCTATCATTAGATGAAGAATATATTTCAGTTATAACAGATAATAAAAAGATAAATATTAAAGGAGATAAACTTATACCTCAAAAACTATTAGATAATGAAATATTAATAATTGGAAAAATAAAAAATATTGAGGTAGTAAATGTCTGATAAATTAAAAATTAGAATTACTGGTAAAAGTATAGACTATTATTTTAAAGAATTACTAAGAAATAACATAAATTTATATAATTTAGATAAAACTAAGAATAAGTTAGAAATA
>CACYRE010000087.1 GCA_902776735.1 uncultured Erysipelotrichaceae bacterium
AGTGACAAAGAAGTTAAAAAAAAATAAAATTAATATTAATAAAATATTTTCCAAAAAGGAACATCGAAAAAAGTTAATAATTTATATTACTTTAAGAATACTTGTAATTATATGTATGATTGCTGAAATATTACATGGAGACTTAAATAATGTTTTACTTTGTATTTTAACTTTAATATTATTCACTCTACCAGATTTCATCTCTAATAAATTTGAAGTTGATCTTCCTGATACCTTAGAAATAATTACTTATTTGTTTATCTTTGCTGCTGAAATATTAGGTGAAATTCAAAGATTTTTCTTAATATTTCCATACTGGGATACTATGTTACATACTTTAAATGGCTTTTTGCAAGCAGCTATTGGCTTTTCTCTAGTAGATATTTTAAATAAAAATGATTCTCGTATCAACATGACACCAGGATTTGTGGCTTTAGTTACATTTTCTATGACAGTTGGTGTTATTTGGGAATTTGTTGAGTTTGGTGCTGATCACTATTTTTATCAAGACATGCAAAAAGACCGTATTGTCTCAACTATCTCTTCTATTAAAATAAATCCGAGTGGTGAAAATGTACCCGTTGTCTTAAAAGATATTACTAAAACTATTATATATAGTAATAATGGTAATGAAATGACTACTATTGATAATGGCTACTTAGATATAGGAATAATAGATACAATGAAAGACCTAATTGTTAATTTTATAGGAGCAATAGTTTTCTCTATCCTAGGTTATATGTATATTATAAATAGAGATGGCTATAAATTTCTAGAGAATATTCTTCCAAAAAAGAAAGTAAAAGTGAATTTATGTTATTCTATTAATATAATAAAGGAAGTAAATTATAATGGATGACAAAAAGGTAGTTAAAATTAAAACTCAGAAACTTCAAAGAAGAAAGCCAATAAAAAAAGAAATAGATGAAACAAGATTTGCTATTAAAATGTTTATGTGCTTAGTTTATTTAATGATTATAACTATTCTTTTTGTGTGTTCATATAGAATATTTGAAGAGAAAAAGGAAGTAGTTCCATGGTCAGATGTTGAAACAGTAGAAGATTATACTTATATAACTATTAATAAAATGTCTGAAAAATTTGCTTATTATCAAGACACTAATGTTGGTATACATTTTGTTATCGAAAAAGAATCAACTGGTTTATGGCATACTTATTTGATTGCTATTAATGAAAATGATTATAATAAATACAAAGCTATAATAGATTATACTTATGAGAGAACAACAACAATTCCAAAGCCTATAAAAGTATATGGTTATCCTGTAATTACAAATGATGAAATAAAAAATCTAGCTATTAAAAATATAAAAAACTTTGTACCAGCAGAAAATGAAGTCCAAATAACCAACGAAAACTATGATACATATTTAACTAATAGTTACCTAGATACTACTAGAAGTAAAGAAAATAAATTTAATATTATTCTGTTTATTTCTCTATTGCTCCTATTAATTGTAATAGTTCTATTAATCGCAACCATCTTTAATAAAGATAAAATAGTTGATAATATAGATGAAAAACTTGAAGAAGATATAAAAGTAACAAAAAAGATATTTAAAAAGAATAGAAAATCTAGAAAATAACTAGATTTTTTTTAAATATTATGTTTCTTGCAAATGATATATATGAGACTAAAAAATACTTAAAAAATATTTTACAACAATTTCTAAAATTACAATTTATCTTTATAAAAATTATAAAGCCGAAAGCATAAGGTTTTATTTTTTTCTAAAAATGGTATAATACTAATAGAAATGTAGGTGTTAAAATGAAATTTCAAGAAATAACCGAAAAAGAATATCAAAAATTTTGGGATAATCATCCTTTAAAAACATTTTTATCCGCTCCAGAAATATCAAAGCTTCGTGAGAAATCTGGTTGGATTACCTATTTTGTTGGTGTAAAAGAAAATAAAAAAATAATTGCCGCAACTATGTTACTTGCTCATAAAAGACATTTTGGCAAATACGAATTTTATTCGCCACGTGGCTATTTGATGGATTTTAAAAATAAAGAATTACTTACTTTTTTTACAAGTGAATTAAAACAATATATTAAAGATAAAAAAGGCTATGTTTTAAGAATAGATCCCTATGTTATCTATAAACAAAGAGATATTGATGGAAATATTGTTGAAGGTGGAGAAGATAATAGTGATGTTGTTGAAAATCTATTAAAACTTGGCTATAGAAAGATTGCAGAAGAGAATATGGAACAAGTAGGATGGATGTTCTCACTTGATCTTGAAGGTAAAACAATAGATCAAATTTATAAAGAAATGAAACCTAATACAAGAAATACCATTCGTAAAGCAGAAAAATTTGGTATAACTGTCAATGAAATAGCATATGACGAACTAGACAAATTCCAAAGCATTATGGAAGAAACTGGTGCAAGAAAAGGTTTTCATGTAAGAAAGTTATTATACTTTCAAGAAATGTATAAATTATTTCATGATAAAAATGAAATAAAATATTTTATTACAGAATTAGATTTAAAAGCTTACATTGAAAGGTTAACTAAAGAAAAAAAAGAAAAAGAAGAGAAACTATCTTCTCTTAGTGATGCCAAATATAATGAAGGTCAAAAGAAAAACCTTAATAATGAAATCACATCTATTGAGAAAAGAATAACTGAATCAAATAAGATAAGAAAAGACACCGGAAAAGATGTCATTACTTTATCTGGTTCTATGTTTATGTTAATTCAACCAGAAGTAATTTATTTATCTAGTGGAAATTATGAAGAATATATGAATTTTAATTCACAATATTTAATTCAATGGGAACTTATTAAATATGGTATTGAGAATGGTTTTAAGAAACATAACTTTTATGGAATACCTGCTCATATAAATGAACATCCTAAAGATTATGGTATCTATGAATTTAAAAGAGGTTTTAATGGTTATGTTGAAGAATTAATTGGAGAGTTTGCTCTACCAATTACATGGCATTATAAATTATTTGATATAATTCATAAAATAAAAAAATAGGAGTACAATATGCATAAAATTTATAAGCAAAAGGAACATGTTCAAGCAAAATAAATTTTGATATTAAAGGCAATAAAATATATAATGTAAAATTTACTAGAGGTTGTAATGATAATTTAAAAGCTATTTCTTCTCTAGTAAATGGTCAAGATATCGATCAAGTTATAAATAAATTAAAAGGAATAACTTGTAACAATAAAAATACTTCTTGTGGAGATTGACTAGCAAGACCCTTAGAAGAAATAAAAGGAAATTAAATATGAAGAAGAAAATAGATTATAATTATTTATTTGTTATAATATTTTGTTTAGTTGAAGTATTATTGATTACTTCAGAAAATAGAATATTTGGATCAACGATTGATTGGCTACCTCAACATATAGCCTTTCCTGATTATTTTAGACAATTATTTTACAAAACTCATAACTTTCTACCTAGTTTTGCCTTTTCTTTAGGTGCAGGACAAAATATATATAATTTTTCTTATTATGGTTTATATAATCCATTAATTATTTTCTCATTTTTCTTTCCCTTTATAAAAATGAGTACATATATTAGTCTGATGAATATATTTTTATTCATTTTATTTGGATGTTTATTATACTTNNNNAATTATTTTCTCATTTTTCTTTCCCTTTATAAAAATGAGTACATATATTAGTCTGATGAATATATTTTTATTCATTTTATTTGGATGTTTATTATACTTCTATTTTAAAAGGCATCATGATAATAAGTTATCCCTTATAGTAACCATAATCCTTTTATGTGCTTCTCCTATGTTATTTCATTTTCATAAACAATATATGTTCGTTGACTACCTCCCTTTTTTAATAATTGCTATGATTGGTGTCGATAATTATATTGAAAAAGATCGATTGTCATTAGTTGCTATCTCAATTTTCTTAATTATTATGATAAGTTATTATTATAGTATTACTTGTATTTTAGTTTTATGTATTTATGCAATTTATCGATATTTAGAATTTAACAAAAAAATAGAAATAAAAAAATTAATAAAAAAAGGTCTAATCTTTATAATACCTATAATTATTGCCGTAGTAGCAGCATCTCTTTTATTACTACCAACAGCTCATACTTTAATAGATGGTCGAACT
>CACYRE010000088.1:0-449 GCA_902776735.1 uncultured Erysipelotrichaceae bacterium
CAAAAAGTTGTTGTTGAATTAGGCGGAATACTAATGATAATAGCAGATCATGGAAATTGTGATATGATGTGGGATAAAGATCACAAACCAGTAACATCTCATACAACAAATCCAGTGCCTTGTATTGTAACAGTTGAAGGTATATCATTAAATGATGGGAAATTAGCAGACGTTGCTCCAACAATACTAGAACTACTTGGTCTACCAATACCAAAAGAAATGACTGGAAAAAGCTTAATCAAAAAATAATATTTTTTAGAATTTATCATAAAATTTATTAGCAATAGGGAAGAAATATAAATGAAAGCAAAATATTTTAATTGGAAAAATAAAATAGATGAAGAAGAATTAAAAAGAGTAGTAAATATATTAGATAATGATGGTGTAATAATATTTCCAACAGATACTGTCTATGGGATAGGTTGTAATTGTTTTAGTACAAAGGCAAT
>CACYRE010000088.1:488-3437 GCA_902776735.1 uncultured Erysipelotrichaceae bacterium
GAACTTATTAATAAATATATGCCAGGAGCTTTAACTATTATTTTAAAAAAAAATGAAGCAATTTCTCCATTATTAACAGCTAATCTAGATACTATTGGTGTAAGAATACCCGCTAATAGTATTGCATTAAAAATATTGGAAAGTGTAAATTATCCATTAGCGACAACTAGTGCCAACATTTCCGGAGAAGAATCAGGCATAAAACTTGCTGATTTTGAAGTTGATTTTGCAGATAAAGTTGATGCAATAATAGATGGTGGAGAATCGAAACTTAAAGTAGCTTCAACTATTGTTCAAGTAGATGATAAAGATAATATAAAAATATTACGACAAGGTACTCTAAAAATTAAATAATTATGTTAAAATATAGATAGTAGAATATTTTCTACAAAAATTAATCATTATATTTTGAATGGAAATACTTCACAAAACAATAATACTTTTTTCACATATATTTCACAATCAAAGTATAATATTAACATGTAAATAAAAGTTTTGAGGTGATAGAATGAGAAAGGGAAAAATTGAAATTAATGATGAGGATAATGTAAAGATAGAAGATTATGATGATTTCGATAGTATCAATACCAAAGGTAAAAAAAATAAAAAGAAAAACAATCAAAAAAGTATTGCTTATATTGTTGTTGCATTATTTATAATAATTATAGTTTATGCTTTAATAGTTTCATTAAATAATGTAGGTATCTTAAATTTTGGTGGAAAAAGTGGCAATAAGAAAGCTACTCTAAATTATACTGAAACAAGTGAAGCAAAGAATGGGGTAACAATAACAGATGTATCAGACGTTGTAAGTAATGTTATGCCATCAATTGTTTCTATTACTTCTAAGTCTTTAATAAATTCTGGAAATTATGGTCCTAGTTTCTTTGGCTATGGAGAAGATCAATACACAGAAGGCGCTGGATCTGGAATAATTGTTAGTGAAACAGATTCTGAATTATTAATCTTAACAAATAATCATGTCATTGAAGGGGCTAATGAACTATCTGTTCAATTTGTTAATGAAAAAACAGTTGATGCTACTGTTAAAGGTACATCATCTAGGAAAGATGTTGCTGTAATAGCAGTTAAATTAAGTGATTTAGATAGTGATACAAAAAATCAAATTAAAATAGCAACTATTGGTGATAGTAATAAACTAAAAGTTGGTAATGGAATAATTGCTATTGGTAATGCTCTAGGTTATGGTCAATCCGTAACAACAGGTGTTGTAAGTGCTCTAAATCGTGAAGTTAAAATTGATGGACAAAAATCAAAAATGATTCAAATAGATGCTGCCATAAATGGAGGTAATAGTGGTGGAGCACTACTTAATAGTGCTGGTGAAGTAGTAGGAATTAACTCTGCTAAATATTCGTCAAGCAGTTCTACCGAAGCTTCAATTGAAGGAATGGGTTTTGCAATTCCAATATCTGACGTTAAAGAATTAATTGAAAAACTAATGAATGGCCAACAAGATACAACATCAGATGCTTCTATTGGTGTTCAAGGACAAATCATTGAAAAAGGTAATCAATACAACTATCCACAAGGATTTTATATTATCGGAATTGTGGAAGGATCAGGAGCTGAAAAAGCTGGCCTAGAAATTGGTAATATTATAACTAAAATAGAAGGCAAAGAAGTTACTGCTTTAAGTGATATTCAAGATGTATTAGCAGAAAAGAAAAAAGGAGATACTGTTGAATTAACAATTGCCTATGCATCAGGCAGAAAATACGAAGAAAAAACAGTTAAAGTTACTCTCTCATAAAAATATAGATGACTAATAAGTCATCTTTTTGAATTTACTATAAAATTATGCTAAAATGTCCATGAGGTTTTAATATTATGACATTAGAAGAAGAAATTTTTAAAAAAAGTGAATTTGTAAATTCAAAATTAATAGAATATGGCTTTAAAAAAGAAAATAAATTATATACTTATAGTAAAAATATTTTAAATGATAGTTTTCAGGTTAATATAATAATTAATAATAATAAATTATCAGGTAAAATAATGGATAAAGACTTACAAGAAGAATACCTAAATTATAGAGTAGAAAATCAAATAGGAGAATTTGCTGGTACTGTAAGAGATGAATATATAGATATTCTTAATGATATAAAAGATAAATGTTGTATTACTAAATTATTTATATTTAATCAATCTAATAGAATTGCTAATATAATAAGAGAAAAATATGCTATTAATCCGGAATTTATTTTTGATGATAAAAATATAGGTGTATTCAGAAATAAGGATAATAAAAAATGGTTTGGTATAATTATGTATATTGATTATTCTAAATTAGATAATAAAGAAGGTAAGGTAGAAGTAATCAATATAAAACTAAATCCTGATAAGATAAATAACTTAATAAAATTAGATGGATTCTATAAAGCTTATCATATGAATAAAAAGTTTTGGATATCTATTACTTTAAATGATATGGTAGACGATAGTAAAATAATAGATTTAATTAATGAAAGTTATAATTATACAGTAGATACTAATGAATGGATAATACCAGCTAACGCAAGTTATTTTGATGTAGAAGATTATATTAATAAAAATAAAATATTTACTTGGAAACAAACTAGTAATATTCATGTAGGAGATATTGTCTATATCTATGTAGGATCTCCTATTTCAGCAATTATTTGTAAGACTAAAGCTATTAAAGTAAATATTAAGGGTAATTATTTTGAAAAAGAAATGGAATTAGAAAGAATAAAAATTTATGATAAAAATAAGTATACTTTTAGTATAGTAAAAGAATATGATTTAAGAGCTATTAGAGGACCTAGAAGAATGCCTAAAAAGTTACTTGATAAAATGAGAGAAGATGAAATAAATGAAAAAAGAAAAGACTAATGTTATGAGAATACTAGATCAATATAAAATTAATTATAATAGTTATGATTATAGTAATAGTTCAGCTATTAG
>CACYRE010000089.1:0-3960 GCA_902776735.1 uncultured Erysipelotrichaceae bacterium
TATTATATTATTAGAGTAGAGAGGTATATATGAAAAAGCTTTATAAATTATTATTTTTAATTATTATAATGTTTAGTTTTAATAAGGTAAATGCAAACACTATTGATAACATTAATATGGATATTTATATTGATAGTAATGGTAATGCAAATATTACAGAAGTATGGGATGCGTCCATTGATACAGGTACTGAGGGCTATCATCCATATTTTGATATTGGAAATTCTACTATTACATTTAATTATGTTAAAGATGATTTAGGAAATAACTATACATTTAATTCTAATTGGAATATTAATGATTCATTTGAACATAAATCAAAAACCTTTGGTATTTATAATACTAACAATGAATATGACTTATGTTGGGGAATTTCTAAATATGGTAAAAGAACATATACACTAAATTATACAATTAATAATTTTATATATAATACAACAGATGGATATCAAATACTATATTGGACACTTCTACCAGAGGGATTATCATCATCAGTAGATAATGTATATATAAAAGTGCATTCTGATAAAACATTCCAAAATAGTTTACCAGTATGGGGATATGGTAACTACGGGGGAACAGCTTATGTTTATAATGGCGTAATAGAAATGACATCTCCTAGTGCTGGCTTATCATCTGGAGAATATATGACATTGCTAGTAAAATTTGATTCAAATACATTTAATACTGCAAATAGTATTAATAAATCATGGGATAATATATATAAAGAAGCTCAAGATGGAGCAAACACTTATAAAGATAAGAATGATTCATCATCAAATGATATTTTATCAACAATAATAACAATATTAATTAATTTATTCATTGCATTAGTAGTAATTATACCAGTAGGTAAAAATTATTCCAAAGCAAAAAGCAGTAATTTAAATGGCAAAGAAAAAATGAAGAATGTTTTGCCTTTTAGAGATATACCTTTTAAAGACCAATATCAATATGCAAACTTCCTATCACAAGAATATGGATTAATTAATACAAACACTAATATATTAGGAGCATATTTCTTAAAATGGATTAAAAATAATAATATGACAGTTACTACAGAAGAAAAAGGCTTATTTAAAAATAAACACACAAAATTTATTATCAATAAAGAATCAGCAAGTTCTATTACTAATCCTGATGAACTTGCTTTATGGAACATAGTTAATAATGCAGCAGTTGACAATATATTAGATGATGATGAATTTAAAAAGTATTGCAAAAATAATTATACTCAATTATTAAATTGGTTTAATTCTACATATGATAATATTTATAATCAATTAAAAAATAATTCTCAATATATAACATCAACAGAAGAAAAAAAATTATTTGGTAAAACTACTAAATATACAGCAACCACTAAATTAAATGAAGATGCTAAAAAAATGGCTGGATTAAAAGTGTTCTTTAAAGAATTTACATCACTAAATGAAAAACAACCAATAGAAGTAAAACAATGGCGTGAATATTTAATTTATGCTCAAATACTTGGTATAGCTGATAAAGTAGCGAAAGATTTTAATAAATTTTATCCAAATGTTATATCTGATGATTATTATAACGATATCATTTTAATTAATACTTTTTCTCATAATAGTGTCCATGCTGTAACAGAAGCAAAAAATTATGCTGAAGCGGCAGAACGTGCTAGAAGTTATTCTTCTGGTGGTGGTGGATTTTCTTCCGGTGGAGGAGGTGGAGGCTCCTTCGGTGGAGGAGGAAGCGGGGGAGGCTTCCGATAAAAAATAGCTATATGTATTTGGCATATAGCTTTTAATATGCTATAATAAGCAAAAAACGGAGTGCCTATGAAAAAAATTAATAAATTACTAAATGAAGAAAATTCTAAACTAAATATAAAAGATTATATATTACTTGGAATAATATTATTTATTTATTCTATTATTTCATTTATAAATTTAGGATCTATGGAAAGCCCTAATACTTTTTTAAGTATTGACTCGACTAAACAAATTATAATTGAATTAAAAAATTCTGATTATGTAGCAACTATGAAAGTATTTAGTGGAGATCGAAATAGTCAATATCAAATATACACATCACTTGACAATAAAACTTATAAATATATAAATGATTTTGAAGGAAATGGTTCTTTTTCTTGGCAGAATGAGAGAATTCTGGAAACTGCTAAATATATAAAAATACTATTTTTAGATAATTCAGATATTGGTGAAATAGCTTTTTATAATAATAGTCAGAAAAAGATTAGTATAAAAAAAATTACTTATAATAATAAAAGGATAACTACTTTAACAGATGAAGAGAATACTATACCTAATGAAGTAAGTTATATGAATTCAACTTACTTTGATGAAATATATTTTGCAAGAACTGCCTATGAATATGTCAATGGAATTAAAACTTATGAATGGACTCATCCACCTCTTGGTAAATTAATACAAGCAATACCTATTTATTTAACTAATTATATGTCACCTTTTAATTATCGTTTAATGGGAAATATTGCTGGAATAATTATGATTGCTATTATGTATATTTATGCTCATGTTTTATTTAAAAAAAGAAAATATGCTTTATTTGCTTCACTTTTAATGATGTTTGATACTTTCCATTTTGCTCATACTAGAATGGGAACGGTTGACTCATATTTGGTCTTATTTATTCTCTTAGAAAGTCTTTTTATGACTAAATATGTAAAAGAAGAAAAAGTTAAATGTTTATTCTTATCAGGATTATTTTTTGGACTTTCTATTTCTGTTAAATGGACAGGCTTTTATGAAGGATTAGGACTTGCTATTATATTTTTTACTTATTTAATTAAGAATAAGAAATTAAAGATAAATAAAATAATTCAAGGAATATTATTTTTTAATAATAATATAAATTATACTGATAACATTTCTAGTATTATTTCTCAACAAAAAGAAATGTATAATTATCATGCTAACTTAAAAGATAAACATCCTTTTTCATCTGCTTGGTATACTTGGCCAATCTCTTATAAACCAGTTTGGTATCATCAAGAAATATTAGAAAATAACACTAAAGAAACTATTAGTGGAGTAGGTAATATTGTTATATGGTGGATGGGTATAATTAGTTCTATATATTTAGTTATAAAAGCATTTAAAAAGAAAGATATAACTTCATTTATTCTTTTAGTTAGCATACTCTCTTTATGGCTACCATATTCATTTATAAATAGAGTAATGTTTTTATATCATTTCTTTCCAGTACTACCATTTGTAATGCTTGGAATTGTTAATTTATTTAAAGATATGGAAACTAAGTTTAAGAAAAATTATTTAATATTAATATATTTAATTCCAGTAATTATTTTCTTCATTGTATATTATCCTGTAGTATCTGGTTATGCTGTTAAGATAGATTATATAAATAAATTAAAATTACTTTCTAGTTGGATATTTTAAAATTCATACTAGAAATTTTTTTTCATATAATTTATTAGGTGAACGTATGAAAAAGATAATATTTTTAATGCTTTTATCTGTATTTAGTATGTATTATACTAATTTTTCAATAAACTTATTAAGACAAAAAGATCCTATAATGCAAGAAATAAAAGAAAAGAAAGCAAACTATGAAGAAAAATATATTGATGCTAAAATTGTTGATAATACTATAATACCAGGTAAATATGGTAAAAAAGTAAATGTAAATAAATCATATAGTAATATGGAAAGATATGGTGCTTATAATGAGATATTAACTGTTATGGAAGAGGTTAAACCAAGTATTTCTATAGAAGATACTTTTGATAAATATATAGAAAAAGGTAATAATACTAATAAGAATGTTGCTTTAATATTTCTTTATGATGATAATATTAGTAAAATAAATAGTATTATTCAAAAAAAACATATTCCTATTAATATATTTATAGATGGAATATATTTAGAAGAAAGTAAATCTTTAATAAACAAATCTAATTATCAGATAGAACTATTAAGTTAT
>CACYRE010000089.1:3983-8008 GCA_902776735.1 uncultured Erysipelotrichaceae bacterium
GAAACTATTAATAAAGAATTATTAAGTTTATGTAGTAAAGAAAAACTTCATACTATTAAGCCTTATTTAATAATTGATAATAATTTAATAACAAATTTGAAAAGAAATTTAACTAATGGGATAATTATTACTATTAAGAGTTCTTCTAGTAATATATATGATTTAGATTCAGCAATTGATTATATTATAAATAAAGGATATGATATTGTAACTTTAGATACTTTAATAGATGAAAATAGTTAGGTTAAGCTGTATATTTTCTTATATTGTAGTTTGCTCAATACTTGAAATTATAGTATAATCATGAGTAGGGTGAAGTATATGTACTTAAAAGAAATAATTGCGAATGGATTTAAATCTTTTGCAGATAAGATTGATATAAAGTTAGATAATAAAATTACTTGTATTGTGGGTCCAAATGGAAGTGGTAAATCAAATATAGTTGATGCAGTTAGATGGGTTCTTGGAGAGCAATCCGTTAAATCTTTAAGAGGAGACGGATCTATGTCTGATGTAATATTTTCTGGTAGTAAAAGTAGAAATCCTTTAAATGTCGCAAGTGTTGAATTGATATTTGATAATACTGATCATTATTTAAATGTTGCATATACAGAAATATCTATTAAAAGAAGAGTTTATAGAACTGGTGAAAATGAATATTTTCTAAATCATGAAAAATGTAGATTAAAAGATATAAATAATTTACTTATGGATACTGGTATGGGTAAAGACTCTTTTAATATTATCTCACAAGGAGAAGTTGATAAGATACTTAGTAATTCTTCATATGACAGAAGAGCTATATTTGAAGAAGCATCAGGTATTTTAAAATATAAAAAAAGAAAAGAAGAAGCTTTGAAAAGATTAGATAAAACTCATAATAATCTAGATAGAGTAAATGATATTATAACTGAGTTAACTGATCGCTTAGAACCACTAAAAGAGCAAAAAGAAAAGGCCTCTTTATACCTAGAAAATAAAAAAGGTCTTGATAAATATGAAGTAGCACTACTTGCTTATGATATTAGTACTTTAAATAATAGTTTAGAACTTGCCAAAGAAAAAAAACAAAAGTTAGATGAAGAAATAATAGGCCTTTCAACTGAAGTTAATAAAAACGATTCTAAATATTTAGAAGAAACTAATAGATTAGAAAAGTTATCTAATGAACTTGGTAAATTACAAAGACAGTTACTTAATGTTACAGAAGATGCAACTAGAATTGAAGGAGAGAAAAATCTTTTAAAAGAAAAGAGTAAGACATCTAAAGAAGAAGATGAAATAAAAGAAAATATTAGATCTTTGATAGAAGAAAGAGAAAAAATATCAAGTGATGTTACATTAAATTCTGCAAAATTAANAATTATTAAATAATAAAAATAATGAATTAAAGGAAGCAGAGACTAATTTAAAAAATGAACAAAGTAAGAAAAAAATGCTTATTAATAATTATTCAAAAACTAGTCAAGAACTTATTTCACTAAAATATCGGATTACTAACTTAAAGGGGCAAATAGAACAAGGTACTGATATGCCAAATAGTGTTAGAAGCATCTTAAAGTCTAATGAATTAACAGGAATTTATAATACTATTGGTAATGTTCTATCAGTTGAAGATAAATATGCAAAAGCTCTAAATGTAGCAATTACAGGTAATAAAAATTATATTATTACTAAAGATGAAGCATCTTCTAAAAAAGCAATTGCTTATTTAAAAGACAACCATTTAGGTCGAGCAACTTTCTTTCCTTTATCAGTTATTAAAGAAAGATATATTGATTATAATAGTTTAAATATTTTAAAAAATAGTAATGATTATATTGGTATTATGTCTGATCTAGTAAAATATAATAAGGATTTTACATCAGTTATTAAGAATCAATTAGGAACAGTAATAGTCTCAACTAATATTGATTCAGCAACTCGTCTTTCTCACATGATAAATCAAAAATATAAAATAGTAACATTAGATGGAAATGTTGTAAATATTGGTGGTTCATTAACAGGAGGATCTTCTAATAATTCTAAAAGTATAATTATATTAAAACAAGAATTAAAACATTTAGAAGAACAATATATTAATTTACAGGATGAAGATAAAAATATTCAAGAAAAACTAAAAAATAATAATGAAGAAATAAGTAAAATAGAAGAAATCACTTATAAGATTTCTAAAGAAAAAGTATCTTTAAAAGAAGAATATGATAAAAAGAAAAATGAATTAGTTGAAATTAAAAATAAATTAATTAGTATTAGTAAAGAATATGAATCTTTAGAAGTAATTAATAGTAATAATGTTAGTAAAAAAGAAGAAGAGTTAATTAAAGATTATCATGAAAAAATGGCTTTGAAAGAACAAATAGAATCTCATATTACTAATATATCTTTAGAAATAGAAAAGATAAAAGATAATAGTGAAAAATACCAAGCAGAAGAAAAATTAATAACTACCAGTTTACATGCTAAAGAAAAATTATCAAGGGAATTAGAAATAGAAATAAATAGAATAGATGTCAAATTAGATAATCTATTACAGAACTTATCTAGTGAATATGAAATGACTTATGATAAAGCAAGAAGTGAATATATTTTAGATATTGATCCTGAAGAAGCTAGAAGAAGAGTGTCTACTTATAAAAATAATATTAAAAATATTGGAATGGTTAACTTAGATTCAATTGAAGAGTATAAACAAGTTAATTCTAGGTTTGAATTTTTAAATAATCAAAAGTCTGATTTATTAAAAGCAGAAGACTCTCTTCTTGAAATAATGAATGAGATGGATGAAGTTATGAAGGAAGAGTTTAAAAACACTTTTGAAAATATTAGAGTAGAATTTCAAAAGGTATTTAAAGAGTTATTTATGGGAGGAAATGCTGATTTAAAATTAACTGATTCATCTAATTTGCTTGAAACAGGAGTAGATATTGTAGCATCTCCTCCAGGTAAGAAGTTAACTACCATTACCTTGCTTTCTGGTGGTGAAAAGACTTTAACTGCTATTAGTTTATTATTTGCTATATTAAATGTTAGAAAAGTTCCATTTTGTTTGTTTGATGAAGTAGAAGCAGCCTTAGATGAAGCTAATGTTGGAGTGGTTGGAAAATATTTGAATAATTATCAAGATAAAACTCAATTTTTAATAATAACTCATAAAAAGAAAACTATGGAATATGCACATACTTTATATGGGATAACCATGCAGGAGTCAGGCGTATCAAAACTTGTTAGTGTTCATCTAGAAGATCATGAAGAAGTACTATGACAGAAAAAGAAATAATTGAATATATTGGATTTAGTGGAACTTATACCAAGAGTGTAAAAAAGAAATTAAATAAACTAATAAAAAAATATCATCCAGATCGCAATAAAAACGATAAAACAACTATTCTTATTTTATATTCAGTAAAAGAAAGATTAGAAAATAATACTTTAACTTATACTAAAAATAATGATAATGATAATTCTATTTATAATTCTTATCAGACTAATAATATTAATAAAAAAGAAAAAATATATGATACTAAAACAATAAATTTTATTAATAGAATAATAAATATCTTAATAAGAAAAAAAGACTTCTTTAATAAAGAATTAAATAAAATATATAATAAAGAATATTATTATAATAAAAAATTATATAAAAATAGTGAATTAGATGGTTATAATGATATTGAAATTGAAAAGATATTAGAAATATTGAATTCTTTAAAAAAAGTAAATTATATTGATATTTTATATATAATATTTATTTTTATATTTATTGGTCTTAGTTTTTATAATATTATTTTTAGTATATTTCTTTTATTTATTATATATTTTGAATATTCTTTTATTAAAGAAAGATATAATGAATATAATAAGTTTTTAATACTCCTTAGAAAGAAGAAAATAAAAAAAGAAAAATATAGTATTAAAAATAAAAATTATGAAAAGATACTTAATGAATTAAATAGATATGAAATTAATTTAAAAAATGAAAGAAGAATGGTTTCTAATGATATTGCATTTTATAATCATGAGTT
>CACYRE010000090.1 GCA_902776735.1 uncultured Erysipelotrichaceae bacterium
ATTGAAATAACGCCATATATTTTAGAATATTGTTGTCAAAATAATTTATTAATGCTAAAATAGTAATGTATTTGAGGAAATGGCCTGTTGGTGAAGTGGCTTAACACACTGCCCTCTCAAGGCAGCACTCACGGATTCGAATTCCGTACAGGCTACCATTTTAAATATAAAAGAAGAAGATAATGATATTTAATCTTCTTCTTTTTTTATATTTTCTTTTAATTTAGCTAAAGCATTGATTAAGCCATCAACATAAGCACAACTCATGAAAACAATTACTGAATTAAATTCTGGAATAAGTTTATCAATTGTTTCTTCAGAAATCATATCTCCATTTCTTAGGCCATCAACAATAATTTGCGAAGTAACCCCTGGATAATCTTCAGGTTTTTCTCTATTACAGTCAATCTCTGTAAGAAAAGCTTTATCAGCAACATTCAAAGCATCAATAAATTCATTCTTAAAATCAATTGTTCTAGAATAAGTATTAGGTTTAAAAACTACTACTACTCTCTTATCTGGGAACTTCTGTCTAACAGCTTCTAACGTATCTTTAATTTCAGTTGGATGATGAGCATAATCATCAACAATAATTGTTTCGTCAATTCTACTAATTGCAAATCTCCTCTTAGCATTTTTAAATGTTTTTAATGCATCATAGATTGCTTCTTTAGATATGCCTAGTTCACGGCACATTAGTATAGCTGCTACAGTATCACTTACCATATGCTTTCCAAACAATGGTACTTCAAAACTACCATATAACTCCTCATTAATATATAAATCAAATCTTGACGCGTCCTCATCTAGCTTCATATTTTTAATAACAGCATCATTATTAAATCCAAATCCATAGAAAAGTACTTTTGTCTTATAATTAATTTTTCTAACTTCTTGATTATCTCCATTAGCAACAATAAACTTAATAGTATTATTGGCAAATATTTCAAAAGTATTTCTTATATCATCAATATCTTTATAACATTCCATATGCTCTCTTTCAATATTTGTAATAATTGCATATGTAGGATGATAAGCAGTAAAATGACGATTAAATTCATCACTTTCTACAACAAAATAATCATTATCTCGTGAGGCATAACCATCCCCCGCTCCAATAAAATAATTACAGCCACCATTTTCTTCTAATATATGTTTTATCAATGAACTAGTAGTTGTTTTACCATGAGTTCCAGAAACCCCAATACTTTTAAATTCACTAATAACATCACCCATTATTTCATTATACTTTTTAATAGTTAACCCCATATTTCTTACTCTAACAAGTTCAGGATGATTAACTCCTAAAGCAACACTATATGTGACAATTGTATCTTTAGGAAATTGATGATCATGGTCATAGTATATGGGAATATTTCTCTCTTCCAACCCTTTTTGAGTAAACTTATACCCTTTAGCATCATCATAACCACTAACTTCATTGCCTAAATCATACAATATTTGAGCAAGTGTAGACATACCTGTACCCTTAATTCCTAAACAATAATATTTCATTTAATCACCTCATTTAAAAAAATTATAGTACTTTTAATAAACTATGTAAAGAAATCAATCCTTTACTTTACGCATATTATATGTTTTATTACTTATTATAATAACTATAAATATTTAAATAATTATATTTTAATTCATTACTTTTAAGTATTTTTTCTAAACCATTTTCTTCATTGTAACGATACATAATGCCATTATTTATTATTAAAATATTGTTATTTATAATTTTCCAATCATTTACAGAATCAATTATAAATAAAAGTTCTTTATTTCCATTAACTAATTGTTTATAAAAACCATTATTTTCATAATAATAGTAATAATCTTTCTCTTCTCTTATCTTTTCTGAAGATATACTTGTATTGGTTATTTCATAATTAGAAAAATAATTATTTTGATTAAAAAATTCTCTTTTATTAACTCTTTTTTCTTTATTATTTTTATATATTAAATAATTAGTATCGTCTTTATTTACTTTTTCTAATTTATTATTTTTTATGTTTAATCTATACTCATCCTTAGATTTTATATCTGTAATATAAATATAGTTTTTATGATTACCATTAATATATGCTGATTTATTAATACTTTCTTCTAAAGCAATCTTTTTTAATTTATCTTTATCTATATTATAATAATAAACATCTTTTATACCATCTACATCTCTATTATCAAATAAATAATAATATTTACTTATAGTTGTAGACATAACATTATCATATAAATCTCTATTCAATATTTTATGATATAAGTAGTTATTATTTTTAATAACATATAATCCTTTGTAATTCCAAATTAAAAACACTTCATTTTTATTAATATTATTTTTATATATAGTTATTTCCTTATATTTTGTTGTTTTACTACTTGTGGATATCTCCTTTATTTTATTTTCTTTTACTATTTTCTGAAATTCCTTAGAATCTTTTAATAAATAGTTGGATGTTTGCAAATTATTTTTTAAACAATAGATATTTTTCTTTACTCTTTTAGTCTTATATATTGGTATTATACAAGTTAAATTATTTTTCTTATATATTTTAATGTCTTTTATTATTTTTTTACGCTTACTTATATTATTATTAATTGTAAAACTATAAGTATTTTTTTTATTCTTTATAATAAAATTATAAGTATGTTTCTTATTTTCTATATAGAATGATTCAGTAATTTTATAGTTTTTTACTGTATATTTTATTTTATGATTTGTTTTTAGTTTTTTACAAGTAAACAGAATCATTATTAAATTTATGAGAACAAGTATAATCATTTTAAGTTTTCTTTTCATATAAACCACCATGCTAGAAA
>CACYRE010000091.1:0-2804 GCA_902776735.1 uncultured Erysipelotrichaceae bacterium
GCAAATACCATAAATGGTACTAAAAAAATTATACTTAGCAATAATAATTTAACTTTCTTATACATAAACTCACTACCTTTACTATATATATTTTACTAGAAAATAAAATTTTATACAATGTTTAATAATTTTGGTATATAAAATTTATATAGTAAATTACTTACTATTATAACAATTAGCATTATAACGCATTATATTAAATAAAATTCCTTTTTTGGTCTTCCAATCTATATTACATTCATCAAGTAATATATTAATAGTAGTTATATCATCTAAATAATCTTTATTATTAGGATTTTCTATTTTTTTAAGCATTAATATATATTTATTATTTTTTTCTTTTATAGCTTTTATTTCTTCTTCATTATAAATAATATTATTATTTTCCATATAATTAATTAATTTATTGATAGTAATTATTTGTTTATTAGATATTTTATAGGTAGTATGAGCATTTTCATTTAATGAAATTAATTCTCTAATATTGATAATATCTTTATATATATCTTCTTTTTCTTTATAACTTATATCTAATTCGTCTAAAATATTTCTAATAATAGTTAGTTTAATTATACTTATATTATTAATATTATCTTTTAATAAATTTAATTCTTTAAAATATTTCTCTTTAATGTTAGAACTACTATTTATTTTAATTTTATTAGAGTTAATTACTTCATTTAGAATAGTAATTAAAGTAGTTTGATCTTCTATCATAATAATACCTTCTTATACAAATTTAAATTCTTCTAATACTTCTGTTTCTTCTTTATTTTCTAATTTCTTTTTTATTCTTTCAGTACTTTTATCAGTTTTTATTTTTTCTGCTTTTATATCTTTATTTTGAATAATTTTTTGCATTATTGAAATAATTTGATCTTCATTTTCTTTGGCTCTTTTCTCCATTATATTATAATGTTCTAATAACTTTTTATTAGTAATACCTAGTAGAATAATATTTTTATCATTAATAGGTATATAGGTAATAGTTAGTCCACTATCTTTTATTGTATGAGCATCATACAAGGTAAGAGTACTAAAATTGAAATTTTCTTTTCTAAACTTTAATTTCTTTTCTTTTAGTTTATTAAGTGTATCTTTTACTTCTTTTCTGTCTTTTTTATCTAATAAATCTATATCTTCTTCAATAAAAGATTTATTATTATCATAAATATAATAAATATTTTCTATAATTATTTTTTCCTTTTTATCATTAAAGAATTTATTTACCGCATCATTTATACTTAAATTAGAATTATCTTTTAAATATTCTTCTATTATATTTCTGGCATACTCTAAATATGCTTTAATGTCTTCAGTATAATTATTATTTTCTTTATAATTATTTAAATTAACTTTATTTACTGGTATTTCTTCTATCAAACTTATTAATTTTTTTAAATTATTATTTTCTTCAAGTAAGTCTTCTAATTCTTCTTCCTTTTCATCATAAATAGATATTTCTTCATAATTATTTTTGTTATCTTCTATATTATAGTATTTTATAATATTATTTTTAATTAGATATTCTATTAGTATTTCTTCTTCTACATCAGAAAGAAAAGACTTCTCCAATATTTTTTCCAATAAATCTATATTAGTAATTACCTCCCTAAATTGAATTTCATTTGCTAAATCCATAATATTTTCAATATAAGTGGTTATTTTCTTAATAGAATCTTCATATAAATCAGAGTTTATTTCACAGACATAACGATTAAGTTTATTAATAAAATTGTTTACTTCTTTTTCAGAAGTTTTAATCTGAGGAGCAATTATTTCAGATGATAAATTTGAATTTTTTAAATAATAAAGATTTTTTAAAGAATATAAAAACAAGTTATAATCATCTGGTAATACTTTTTTTATATATGAAACAAATATTTCTTCTTTATTGTGATCTTTTTCTAATTCATCTATGAAAAACAATTTATCTTTATTTAATATTTCTAACAAATCATTGGTAACATAATAGTATGTTTCTAAATCTTCAGACATATTTATTTTTAAATCTTCTTGTTCTTCAACAATGGTAGTAAGAAAGTCCAAAAATTTATTTATAATTTTTTCAATGTTTTGTTCTTCTTTCATACTAACACCTCGTATTATACTATAAGTTCATTGTATCAAATTTCTTACTAATTGTCTTTATTTTTTATTAATCTTTTTGTATATTGTTTTACACTTTCATTATCATACATTGTATCTTTTATTTGATCTGATAAAATATCTGAATAATTAAACTGTTGTTCAAATATAAATCTATACTTTTTAGGAATATTACTACATTTTTCTAAAATTTCTTCTATAAAAAAGCTGTTTATTTCTTCTCTATTAAGTTCTTTAATTATATAAATTGTTAAATCTTCTGGATTGTTTTTAAAATCAATAATTTTATCTTTATATCTAAAACTACCTGGATCTATTGAATATATACCATTATTTATGACTGCATTATTTATATTTAAATCATATATAGATATTTTTTCTTTACTAAGAGTTTCTATATCTTTTTCATACTTTTCTATTTCTTTTACTAAATTATTAATTTTATCATCTTTTAAAGGTATTTTAATACATGTAGGAATATATTTCATTGTATAACCAGAAAATTTATTTAAATCATCATATACTAAGTATTCTGGCATAACTATTCTTTCTGTTTCTATCTTAGATAATCTTTTAACATCTTCTTCATTTAATCGTATTTTTCTACAATGTGATTTATAAATTTTAACAACTATTTCATCAAATAAATAGACAGTAGACTCTAACCCTTCACCTAAATAGTAACTATCTAGTTC
>CACYRE010000091.1:2842-4026 GCA_902776735.1 uncultured Erysipelotrichaceae bacterium
ATTATTATAATAAAAAAACATAATACTCCCCCTTATTAAGTGTATTATACTATAAAATATTAACTATATAAATATGTAGCGTTACAATTGATTTGACATCTCTAATATAGAATAACTTTAAAAAATATATAAAAAAATAAATAGTTATAATTTCACTATTTACTTTTAATTTAGGCTTTACTAGTAAAATATCCAGGAGTACTACTACTATCAATTCTAGCATAAGTTTTATCAGTATAACTAGAATTATAAGTAGTACCATTACCTCCAACCAAAGATGTACAATTAGAAAACATACCACTGGAATTACTAACTTTAGAAGTATTAAACTTATTTGAAGCATAAATTGTTTTTAGTTTAGAGCAACCCTGAAACATACCATACATTTCTGTCACATTTGATGTATCAAACTTACTTACATCTAGGCTTGTTAGGGAGCTACAATCCAGAAACATATAACTCATATCTCTCACTTTTGATGTATCAAAATTACTTACATCTAGACTTGTTAGGGAGCTACAACCATCAAACATATGACTCATATATGTCACTTTTGATGTATCAAAATTACTTACATCTAGGCTTGTTAGGGAACGACAGACAAAAAACATATTACCCATATTTGTCACATTTGTTGTATCAAACTTACTTACATCTAGGCTGGTTAGAGAACTACAACCCCAAAACATATTAATCATATATGTCACTTTTGATGTATCAAACTTACTTACATCTAGACTTGTTAGGGAGCTACAATTATGAAACATACCACTCATATCTTTCACATTTGATGTATCAAAATTACTTACATCTAAGCTTGTTAGGGAGCTACAACCATTAAACATATAACTCATATATGTCACTTTTGATGTATCAAACTTACTCACATCTAGGCTTGTTAGGGAGCTACAACCATCAAACATAAGACTCATATCTGTCACATTTGATGTATCAAAATTACGCAAATCTAGGCCTGTTATGGAACCACAGCCATCAAACATCTCATCCATACTTGTCACTTTTGATGTATCAAACTTACTCACATCTAGACTTGTTAGGGACCTACAATCAGAAAACATACAATACATATTTGTCACATTTGTTGTATCAAACTTACTTACATCTAGGCTTGTTAGGGAGCTACAACCATTAAACATATAACTCATATTTGTCACATTTGTTGT
>CACYRE010000092.1 GCA_902776735.1 uncultured Erysipelotrichaceae bacterium
CTCTTTCAAATTCTTATTGTGATCAGTTACCATATTAAAGACATGAGGAAAGCCTTGCACTCCATTATGATCAGTAATTGCTACAGCTTTCATACCAAACTTAAGTGCCTGTTTTACAACATCAACCTCATCAATTACCCCATCCATTTGACTCATCTTAGTGTGGCAATGTAATTCAACTCTTTTTTCTTCAGCAGTATCTTTAATCGTTTCTTCATTCTTTTCAATTTTAATAATATCTCTAGCATTCAAAACTAATTCTTTAGAAAACTGATCATTCTTAGTATAACCTCTAAATTTGTACCAATTACCCGTTTTAAATTCTTTGCAAAGTCTAGCATATTCATCACTATCTCGAACAAAAACCTTACAATAAATACTATCAGAAAAATCAGTTATTTTTAATGTAATAATCTTAAAATCAGTCTTAGTAGACTCAAAATAATCTACTCCAAATATTTTACCTTCTACTACTACATCATTATCTTCTCCAATTAAAGTTTTAATTTTAATTGGCTCTTCTTTTATACCTCTACCTATAACGCTATTAGGATCTTTCGGCTCTCTATGATATGTCGTTTTTTCATGTTCAACAGGTTTTGAAACCTCTTTTTTCTCAGGCATAACAGTATTTGCTAAATCATTTTGAATTTCTTCTAAAATATTATTTTCATGATGAAGTTTAATCTCAATATTTAAATTATAGTCAATTTTTTTATAAAACTCGCTAATTTTAGGAAGACATTTAGTTAAATGTTCTTTTTCTACTTCATTAGTCGCAACAAGTACTAAAAAATCATCTTCTATTTGCATAGAATTTTCATAGAGCTCCTGTACTTTTAAATCATCTTTTAATAATTTTAATAAATATTTATAGTAACTTAGATATTTCTCTAGATTAGGATTTTTAATATCAAAAATAAATTCTATCTTACTAGCATTAGAATCAAGAGTCATTTTTTTAGATTCCAATTCTTCATATATTTCTACTGGTAGTAGTTCGTCTTTAGTAATAAAAATATTCCAACTATTATCTTTTGAACTAACTTTAATTTTAGTTATTTTAGCATCATTAAAATACTGATAAGAATCCTCATCAATATTTATTTTATCTAATAAAATTTTAATATTTTTATCCATATATATCCCCCTAATCTTATATATCATTTTAAATTAACATTTAATTTAATACAGAAATCTACAAATTCATCAATATTCATTTTTCTTAATTCTTTATTATATAGATATTCATCTAAATTATATATAATATTATCTTTCTTCATCCTATCAAGTATTTTTTCTTCAGGCGTACCTATATACATTAACCAATATGGATATAAAAATCTTTTTAAATCATATAATTTAGTTGACCCACTAATAAAACAACTCTTATTTTTTAAAAGAGAAGCATATTCATTCATTATAGCAAGCTCAATAATTGCTAGTCTAATACTTTCTTTTTCTTTAGAATTATATTTCTTAGTATTAGTTAAAACTATAGCCATATTTATTTTTAATAAGCAATCAATATATCCTTCTTTATTAGAGTCTATGCCAATAACCATAGTATTTTTAATAGAGCAATCTATAATATTCGATTCTTTACATACAACATATATTGTATAGTCATTTATTTTTTTTCTAATAATATTTTTATAGAAGTTAGAAGTAATTTTAATATTTTTATCCCAAATTTTAAGTAATTCCAAGCGATATTTTTCAACACATTTTAACTCTTTTTGATAGTCTTTATTTTCAAAGAATATATTATATATAGTATCATCATTTGGTATAAAGTCTTTATTTTCAATAAGTATATCTGCTCGGTCATTATAAGTATTATTATATTGTTCTTTATAAGTTTGCCATAATCTTTCTTTTAATTTACTAAGTGATTCATTAACATCTGACTGAAAAAGCATATACCAAACAAGTGCATATTCATTGACAATAATATCTGCTTTCATTTACTTCACCACTCTTAAATACTAATATATCAAAAAAAAGAAAAAAGTTATAGTCTTTTTTCCGATTATTTTTCTATTTAAGTCGCAAATAAATAAAGTAAACAGCAACAGCAATAATAGCAATTATTAAGAAAAATATAAGTATTTTTAGGAATATTGGCATACTCTTTTCTTTAAATTCTTCATCCATATCAAAGTCTTTATCTGATAAATCCATGCTTCTTGTATAAAAGTCATTGTCAGCTCCAGTTAATTTATTGTCACTATTATCTAATTCTTCATTTTTCTTTTCTATTTCTGATAAATCTTTGACTGATAAAGATGTCTTATCAAGTGACATTTCACTACTACTTTTATCTTGATCTGATGATTTTTTTAAAACTTGTTCAGTATTTTCTTCAGAACTCTTTTCTTTTCCTTCACCTATTCCAATATTTTTTTCATCATCTACTTTATCCATAACACTTGTAGCCATCAGATCACTCAAAAGATTAATACTTGTTGCAGCATCTATTTCTCCAGCTAAAGTCTTAGAAGCAATAGTATCTACCATATCATGAAATTGTTCTTCTTCCTCACTCATTACTCTATTTTTCTTTTCTTCACGATATTTCTCTAATTCTTCTTTATTTAAATCAGCTAAAATGTTATAACTAGTATTCTTTAGTTTCCTTTTTGACTCCATATCATCATGTATTTTTCTGTTTTTTCTTGCCTCTTCTAAAACACTATTTATATCATAAACCTTCTTTTCATCATTTTTATATAAATAGTTAAAGTCATCTAATTCTTTTTTTAATCTTGGAACTGGTTCTACATTATGATACATTGTTTAAATTATTAATTTCAAAAGTATTAGAATTAGTAACATCAGTAATATTAGTATATTTTGGGTTATTAGCAACATCTTGATATAATTCTTGATTTTTTACATATCTTTTTGGCAAATCATCATTATTATCTCTATAACGATCCATTCGTCTCATATTTACACCCTCTTATTTAATACAAGTTTAACATAGTAGAAGTTAAAACAAAAGATGTTTTGTATAATTGATAAATTAATTAGACATTTTTATTGACAATTAATAAGAATGATTCCTTTACTACTTAAGACAATTTAGTTATAATATTTTTGAGGAGGAAGAAAAATGAAAGTTAGAGTAAACCAAGATGGTTGTATTGGATGTGGTGCTTGCACTGGTTATAGTGATAAAGTATTTACTATTAATGATGATGGTATATCAGAAGTTAAGGTTGACATAGTCCCAAAAGAAGAAGAACAAAACGTAAGAGATGCTATTGATGCTTGCCCAACTTCTACAATTGAAGAAGTAAGTGAATAATAAAAAGACTATCAATAATGATTGGTAGTTCTTTTATTATAGATAAATTCCAATAATAAAGAAAAAATCTAGCTATTTTTAAATTGTTTGTTTCTAGATTTTTTTATTTTTATAAGAATATACTATTTGTACTTCTTTATGAGTTAATGGTCGATATTTTCCTGATGGTAACTCTAGAATATCAAAAATACCAACACTTTTTCTCGTTAATTTATCAACTCTAAAGCCAACAGATTCAAATAATCTTTTTACTTCATGATTTTTTCCTTCATGAATAGTTACCTCAACCATAGAAGTATTGTTTTCTGGATTAACTTTTTTCAATTTTACTCTACTTGGTACAACTTTTACTCCATCTAGTATAATCCCATCTTTTAAAGTATTTATTGCTTCTCCAGTAATAATCCCATCGATTTTAGCAAGATATACTTTATCTATTTTATTAGAAGAAGGATGCATCAAAATATTAGCAAACTCTCCATCATTAGTTAAAATTATAGCACCAGTAGTATCATAATCTAATCTTCCAACAGGATATATTCGCTTATCAGTATCAATTAAATCAACAACTGTCTTTCTTTCATGTTCATCTTTAGTAGAAGTTATTACCCCACGAGGCTTATTCAACAAAAAATAAACTTTTTCTTCTTTAACAATAGGCTTATTATCAACTTCTATCTTATCTTTATCTGTAACCTTAGTACCCAATTCGGTAATAACATTACCATTTACTTTCACTTTACCATCTTTAATTAACTCCTCAGCCTTACGACGTGAAGCAATACCTGAATTTGCGATAACTTTTTGTAATTTTTGTAATCTTTCCATAAACTTCTCCTCATCGACATATTATACTATACTATTACATAATAAGTATACACCAACTTAATAAATTTTTATGTACTAAAAGTCATAGTTTACATAAATTATTATGAGGAGGAATTCTATGTACAATTATGGAAATTATGCTACTCCAAATTACTCTGATGACAGATTTTTTGGAGTACCATTTCTAGTTGGTGGTATTGCAGGAACAGCTCTTGGATATGGTCTCGCAAGCAATCAAAATAATCAAGGAGAAACATTCTACCCAGTATATCCAACAGTACCAATGTATCCAACTTATTACCAAACAACACCAATATATTCATCATATCCAACATATTCTACAAGTAATAATTATTACTA
>CACYRE010000093.1 GCA_902776735.1 uncultured Erysipelotrichaceae bacterium
TTATAGAAAATCAAATTAAGGAATTAAAACTAAAAGGATTAAAATTTAAAAATGAAGAATTAGCAAAGAAAACACTATTAAAGGAGAATTATTATTTCTTAACCGAAACATACGAAGAAGTTTTCTTAAAATTAAAAAATTCTGTTTATGAAGATGAAACTTATTTTGAAGAGTTATATGCAATATATAATTTTGATAGAGAATTAAAAAATCTTGTGCTTGATTACATAGCTTTAGTAGAAACAAAAGTAAAATCTTTTGTTGCATATGAATATACTGAAAAATATGGTGATGTTAGTATATTTAAAAAAGAAAATTTAGCCAAAGATTTAAAATCTGTGTTAATGGTAGATAAGCTTGAAAAACAAGTAAAAGAGAATATTATTAAAGCAGCTAAGTTTGATAATAAATTGAAAAAAAATTTAAATCAAACAGATTATTTAAAACCCTTAAATATAGTAAGATATTTTATGTTTGGAAATATAGTAAGCTTTTATAGTATTATGAAACAAGAAGATATGCAGAAGATTGCAGAGCTTTTTGATGAAAGTACATATGTACTAGAAAATCAATTAAAAATGTTGAATGTTGCGAGAAATATTTGTGCTCATAGTGGCGTGTTTTTTAGTTTTAAATATGGTACAAGTAGTTTATATATTCTTATGAAAAATCTTAAAAATTTATTAGATAGAAAAGATTTTTATAATATGTATATTAGAGTAGTGAATTTGCTTATATATGTAAGAGATAGTATAGATGAATTAAGTTATGAAAATCTACTAAAGATGATGGAGTTTCCAAAAGATTATAGGAATTTATATAGATATGAAAAGAAAGAAGGTATAATTATGAATTATGAACCAAAACCAGTAAATACAGGGGATGTTATTTTAAATGAGGATATATTAAATTTAGCAGAGAAATTAGCTAAAAATACACATGATATTTGGGCAATCGGAAGAATTAGTGAAGGTTGGATATATGGAACAGTAAGAGATGATAAATTAAAAACAACTCCTTGCTTAGTAGAGTATGAAGAATTACCAGAAAGTGAAAAAGAATATGATAGAAATACAGCTATTGAAACATTGAAATTAATACAAAAACTTGGATTTAAAATTATTAAGGAGGAATAATCAATGATAATAACATTATTTTTGAGTGTTATAATAACAATAATTGGTTTTACATTGTTAAAAAAGTGTAAAATTGATGCTAAGTATAGATTTCTTGTAATAATGGGAATAGGTCTTTTATGTTTAGGAATATTAGTGTTTCCACTTTTGGATTTTAAGGATAATGCAATTAAATTAACTAATGCACTTTATTATGCACTAAAAAGTATAACACTAAATGAAGATATAGAAGTTTTGTCTGAAATTAATTTACATAGTGCATTTGGTTGGATATATTTTATTTGGATAAATTTATTCTTAATTGCTTTGCCATTTTTTACTGTAAGTACTTTGATTGCATTTATAGGAGATTTGTTTACAGATTATAAATTTAGAAAATTAAAAAATAAAGATATATATTTTTTTTCGGAGATGAATGAAAAATCTATCATGATTGCAAAATGCTATGCAAACAACAATAATGCTGTTATATTTACAAATGTAGAAAATAATAAAGAGAATAAATCAGATGGATTTAAATCTATAAAACTATCTGAAAAAATTAATGAAGTTAATCTAAATAATTATAATAATATAACTGTATATCTGATTTCCCAAAATGAAGAGAAAAATTTAAATGATGCTTTAGAAATTATGGAAAAGTATAAAAATAAAAAAATTAAAGTATATGTTATAAATAATACTGAAGAAGCACCAATAATTTTGGATTCAGCCAATAGAGAAATTATTAAAAAAATAAAAGAAAATAATAATAAAGACTATGTTAATGTTGAAATAGTAAACGAAACAGAAAGAGCAATTTTTAATCTATTAGATAAAAAACCAATGTACGAAGGAACAATCAATAATGTTATATCATTGCTAATTATTGGATGTGGACAAGTAGGAAAAGAATTTTTAAAAGATGCTTTGTGGTGTGGAATGATGATAGGGTATAAATTCAAGGCGTTAGTGGTTGATATAAAGGCAGATGAAATTAAGAAAAATATTGAAATTGAAACTCCTGAACTTCTGAATAATTATAATATTACATTTATTAATGCAGATATAAAATCTCCAGATGCAATAGAAGCTATAAAACAAGTAAATGACATAAACTATATATTGGTATCAATGGATACAGATAGTAAAAATATAGATACCGCAATAGATTTAAGAAGATTATTTATTAGAAACTTTGAAAGAAAACCTATAATAAACATTTGGATTCAAAATGAATATAAAAAAGAACAGATAAACAAGCTTATTAATGAAAATCAAACAGCATATGATATAAACGCTTTTGGTAGTATAAAAGATATGTATTTTGACAATAAAATAGTAGACTCTGAAATTGAAAAAATTGGAGAAATGATACATAAGGCATATCAAGGAAATCCTGCAGATTATTATTTGAATGAGTATAATAAACGTTCATCAAGAGCTAGTGGACTTCATGTTAAATATAAATTATATTCTGTATTAAAAGAGCATTATTCTAAAGATTTAAAAGAGAATTTGAAAAGGTTTAGAGAAATCTATACAGAAGAATTAGAAGAAATGCTTGCAAAAAATGAACACGATAGATGGAATGCTTATATGAGAACAATAGGCTATACAAAAGCTACTATTGATGATGTAAAAA
>CACYRE010000094.1 GCA_902776735.1 uncultured Erysipelotrichaceae bacterium
CTCATATAAAAATATAAAAGATAATTGGGTTAATAAGTTTGATGGGCTTTATATAAAAACGTCTATAGATAGTGAAAATGTTATATTTTTAAAACCACAGACTTATATGAATTTATCGGGAATTTCTGTTAGAAAAGTTGTTGATTATTTTAAAATTGATATTTCAGATATATTAGTAGTTTGTGATGATTTAGATTTAAATGTAGGTAATTTTAAACTTAAAACAAGTGGTTCATGTGGAGGACATAATGGTTTAAGAGATATAGAAAATAAACTTTCTTCTAATAATTATAAGAGATTAAAAATAGGCATTTCTAAAAATAATAATATTGATACTAAAGATTATGTTTTAGGTAAATTTTCTAAGGAAGAGAATTCTATATACGATGATTTATTTAGACAATTACTTTTGGAGACTTAATGAGTAAATATAATCGTAAGAACAGGTGATTTTTATGAATTTTTTTAATGATTTAATCAAATTTGATTTAAAAAAAGACATGGGTATTTATAATCTTACCGATGAGTTTTTTTGTGTTTTATTAAATAAAATTAACTTAGAGAAAAAAAATGTTTTAGTTGTTGTTAATAGTTTATTTGAAGCTAATAAGTTATATAATTCATTAAGTAATTATACTGATAGAGCATATTTATTTCCAATGGATGATTTTTTAACAAGTGAAGCTCTTGCTATTTCTCCTGATTTAACTATTTCTAGATTAGAGACATTAAATCAAATTATTAGTGGTAAAAAGTGTATTGTTATTACAAATTTAATGGGTTACTTAAGATTTTTACCTGAGAAAAGTGTTTATCAAGATAGTATTTTAAAAATAAGAGTTAATGACATAATAGAGCCAAAAGAATTAGCTAATAAATTGTATAAGATTGGTTATGTTAGAGATACACTTGTTAATAAGACTGGTGACTATGGAGTAAGAGGTTTTATTATAGATGTATTTCCAATAGGTTTAGATAATCCTGTTAGAATTGAATTTTTTGATGATGAGGTTGATTCAATTAGATATTTTGATCCTGATAGTCAGAAGTCCATTAATAATATAAATGATGTTGAAATATATCCTTATTTTGAGTTCATTACAAGTAATGATGTACCAGATGCGGAATTTGGTAAACAGAAATTTTTACAAAAATATGGTAAAATTTCTTCTATTTCTAATTATTTAGATGATACTGTTACTCTTTATAAAGATATTGATCAATTAAAGTTAAGTTATAATAATATAATAAAAGAGAGCTTAGAATATAGAGACGAAAAAGACAAAGAATTTAATTTAAATTATATGATGGATTTATATTCTATAAAAAAGGACTTTCCAATTTACTATTTTTCATTAAATAATATTGTGGATAAAAATTTTGTAAGTAGTAGTTTAGACTTTTCTGTTAAAACTATTAATAAATTTAATGAGAATAGTAATTTAATTAATAAGTTTATTAATGAACAGATTAAGATTGGCAAAACTGTATTAATTTGTTTAAAGTCTTATCAACTTAATAGTATGAAGAAATATTTAAATATGACTTATGTGGAAAGTAGTTTTTCTAGTATTAAAGAAAATAAGGTTAATTTGATTGATGTTAGTTTAAATGAGGGATTTATTTATAATAATATTATTGTACTTACTTCTAATGAACTTTTTAATATTAAGAATTCTAATAAGAAATATAATACTAAATTTAAATATTCTTCGGCTATTAATGATATTAATAAATTGGAGATTGGTGATTATGTAGTTCATAATACATATGGTATTGGTGTCTATAATGGTATTGTTAGTTTGACTAGTAATAACATTACTAAAGATTATTTGGAAGTATTATATGCTGGTAATGATAAGGTTTATATACCTGTGGAAAAAATATCTTTAATTAGTAAGTATTCTGGTAGAGAGGGAGTTACTCCTAAAATTAATAAATTGGGTGGAACTGAATGGGCTAAGACTAAAAGAAGAGTACAATCTCGTGTTAATGATATGGCTGATAAGTTAATAAAATTATATGCTGAAAGGGAAAGACAGAAAGGTTTTGCTTTTTCTAAGGATAATGAACTTTCTTATGCATTTGAGAAAGAATTTCCATATGATCTTACTCCTGATCAAGTAAGTTCTATTAAGCAAATAAAAGAGGATATGGAGAAGCCTTTACCAATGGATAGATTATTATGTGGTGATGTTGGCTTTGGTAAGACAGAAGTTGCATTTGTCGCGGCTTTTAAGGCAATTCTTGATTCAAAACAAGTATTATTCTTATGTCCTACAACTATTTTATCGACTCAACATTATGAGAATGCTAAAGTTAGATTTAAAGATTTTCCAGTAAATATTGGTTTACTTAATAGATTTACTCCTCCTCATGAGGTTAGAAGAATAATTGATGGCTTAAGAGATGGTTCAATTGATTTAGTTTTTGGAACTCATAGATTACTAAGTGATGATGTTCAACCTAAAGACTTGGGTTTACTTGTTATTGATGAAGAACAAAGATTTGGTGTTAGACATAAAGAGAAAATTAAACAATATAAAACAAATGTTGATGTGTTGACTCTTACAGCAACTCCAATTCCAAGAACTTTACAGATGTCTTTAGTTGGTATTAGAAGTTTAAGTTTGATTGAGACTCCACCTGTTAATAGATATCCTGTACAAACTTATGTTATTGAAGAAAATAATCAAATATTGAAGGATGCTATATACAAGGAATTATCACGTAATGGCCAGGTATTTATTTTATATAATCGAGTACAATCAATTGAGGAGTTTAGTTTTAAGATACAAAATATTGCTCCTGATGCTAGAATTTGTATTGCTCATGGTCAGATGAGTAAAAATGAACTTGAAAATACTATAATGGATTTTATAAATTATAAGTATGATATTTTGGTTTGTACGACTATTATTGAGACTGGTATTGATATTCCTAATGTTAATACTTTAATTATTATGGATGCTGATAAATTTGGACTTAGTCAACTTTATCAAATAAGAGGAAGAGTTGGGCGTTCTGATAAGTTTGCTTATGCATATTTAATGTATCAACCTTCTAAAGTACTAACTGAGACTGCTGTTAAAAGACTTAATGTTATTAAAGAGTTTACGGAACTTGGAAGTGGTTT
>CACYRE010000095.1:0-2925 GCA_902776735.1 uncultured Erysipelotrichaceae bacterium
CAGGAACAGAAACGGATCCATATGTAATAGAATAAAATAAAGAACTGTGGATTTTTCGAAAAAACCATTTTTCGAAAAACCAATTCGAAAAGAATTGGCAAGGGATAAAAAATAAAAGGAAGATCAAAAAAAGATCTTCTTTTTGAATAAAGGAAATAAAGGGTGTGACGAGAACAAAATAAAAAAAAGAAATAAAGAGCATGGAGGGGAAATCTATTTAAAAAAGGCACTGTGAAATAATATCAACTAAAAATATAAATGTTAAAAAAAAACTTTTAAAAATGTCAAAGCTAAAAGTTGATAATTCTTAAAATATAAGTGACGTTTTTATTTTGAAATTTTCATGACATTTCATATTGACATTTATATTCTTAACCATTTATCTGATTTATTGCTTTTTTTCTATATAAGTATAAGCAATAAAGAGGTACTTTCTATTAGAGATTGTCTTGTTTATTTAAGGTTCCTTGCTGAACCTTTTTTTCAAATGAGGGGGTGGACAAGATATATGATTACAGTTGAAAAAATATTAATAGAATTACAGAGTCATGGAGTATCTGAAAAAAAATTAAAAGAAGTACAAAAAGCATATATTTTAGCAGCAGATATTCATAATGGACAGTATAGACAAAGTGGAGAGCCTTATATTATTCATCCTTTAAATGTTGCAAAAAACCTTCTTGATATGGAAATATATGATTCTGATACAATTAGTGCAGCTTTACTTCATGATACATTAGAAGATGCTAAAATAGATTTTAAAAAAGAAGATATAGCGAGGAAAATCAATCCTACAGTTGCTGAACTTGTTGATGGTGTTACAAAAATGCGTCGAATGCAGTTTTCTACAAAAGAAGAACAAAGTTTAGCTAATATTCGTAAAATTACAAATGGACTTTCAAAAGACGTTAGAATTATATTAATAAAATTAGCTGATAGACTTCATAATATGCGAACACTCCAATATAAAAGTCCTGAAAAACAAAGAGAAAATGCTATCGAAACAAAAGAATTATTTGTACCTCTTGCTTTATCAATAGGAGCATATCAAATTAAAAGTGAATTAGAAGATTTATCTTTGATGTATACTGATCCAGATGTATTTCAAAGAATTACTTATGAGAAGAAGAAGTTAGAAGATCAAAGAAAAGAATATTTATTAATGATAAAGACAAAAATTTCTGATATTTTAAAATATAATAATATTCCAAATGAAATATTATTTAGAACTAAGAATATTTGTACTACTTATCAGAAAATACTTCAAGGATATAAACTAGAAAATATTTATGATTTATTTTATTTAAAAGTTTTAGTAAATGAATTGGATGATTGTTATAGAACATTAGGATTAATTCATCAGGAATATCCACATATAAATGGAAGATTTAAGGATTATATTTCTAATCCAAGAACTAATTTATATCGCTCATTACATACGACTGTAGCAGTAGATGATAAACCTACTAAAATAAAGATAAGAACTCATGATATGGATAAAGTAACAGCCTATGGTGTTTCTGCATTATGGAATATAAAAAATGGTATGAATCAAGAGGAAACTCAAGATTTTATTAAAGAAAGAATTCCATTTGTTAAGTCTTTAATGCAAATAGATGAAACATCTAAAGATGATTATGAATTTATAAAGAAAGCTAAAACTAATCTTTTAACTGAGCATGTCTACGTTTATGATGGTGGTGAAATTGTTGAATTACCAGCTGGATCTACGGCTCTCGATTTTGTATATCATACAAGACCTAATTTAGTTGATAAATTAACAAATATTATAGTTAATGGAAAAATAGTATCAGATGATTACATTTTACAAAATACCGATTCTTTGGAAATAAAAGTTACGAATAAAACTGATACTATTAAACAATATGTGAAATTAAAAAATAATTAATAGACAAAAAAATATAATCTCTTTACTATTATAGTTTATTTTTATATAGAGTTGAGAGATATTATATAAATTACTATTTAAGACATTTTATTAACAAAGATGTCTTTTTATATGATAAAATAAATTTGTTAATATATTGGAGGTTTGGGATATATGATTAAAGGTAAACCATTTGTTAAATGGGCTGGTGGAAAAGGCAAGTAATTGATGAATTAAAAAATATGTTCCTTATGAATATAATACTTATTATGAACCGTTTATAGGTGGGTGAGCACTTCTTTTTGAATTGTCTCCTAAAAATGCTGTTATAATGATTCTAATCAAGAATTAATGAATGTTTACCAATGTATTAAAGACGATAAGAAATTTAAGAGAATTGCTGATTATAAGAGAGCAGCAAGGACAATTTACTTAAATAAAGCTTGTTTTAATGGATTATACAGAGTTAATAGTAAAAATGAATTTAATGTACCATTTGGTAAAAAATTAAAAGTAAATACTTATGAAGGACAAAATTTAGGTATTATATGTGGTTATTTAAATTATAATAATATAAAAATATTATCAGTAGATTTTGATGAATCTGTAAGGGATGCCAAAAAGGGAGATTTTATTTATTTTGATCCACCATATGACTCTGATACTTCTATTTTTAATAGTTATACAGAAGGTGGTTTTGGTAAAGATGAACAAAGAAGATTAGCACGTGTATTTAAAGAATTAGATAAGAGAGGTTACTACGTAATGCTATCTAATCATAATACAACATTAATAAATAAATTATATAAAGATTATCATATTCATATTATTAAAGCTAAAAGAAGTATAAATGCTAATGGTAAAAAAAGGGGTAAAGTAGAAGAAGTAATTATAACTAATTTTGAAAATAATCAAGATATTTAATAAAAGTAAACTTATAAATTTTTATAATGTTTTTTTTTTGACAAAATTCTTAATACTAATTTGTTATATTTATTATGGTGATATTATGAAAAAATTAGTTATAGTATCTTTAT
>CACYRE010000095.1:3005-5741 GCA_902776735.1 uncultured Erysipelotrichaceae bacterium
TGAAATAGCTGAGAATTTAAAAGATATTTTAGAAAATAATGGTAAAAATATTACTATTAAAAAGAAGTATTTATCTAATAAAAAATTTTCTAATAATATTAGTGAAGCTGATAATATTATTAATACTAATCTAAGTAATAATGAAATATTAAAGGTAGAAGATATGGTTATGGAAACTTATCAAGATATTATAAAAAGTAATTCAAGTTAAGTAATTTTTTTCTAATAATATATATGGGGTGTATATATGAATTATAGAATTAAAGATATACCAGAAAATGAGAGACCACGGGAAAGATTAAAAGAAGTAGGGGTAGATAATATAACTGATAAAGAATTACTTTCAATAATTTTAAAAACTGGTATAAAAAATAAAAATGTTAGTGATTTGTCTATTGAAATATTAAATAGATATAGCTTAAGTGATTTAAAAGATTTAAGTCTTAATGAATTAAAAAATATTAAAGGAATTGGTGAAGTAAAAGCTATTGAATTACTTGCAAGTATTGAGCTTGGTAAGAGAATATTTTTAAAAAAAGAAATAAAACTTAAAAAGCTAGATAATCCTGAAGCTATTTGGAAGTCTTCTAGATATATTTTAGCTGATAAGAAACAGGAATATTTTTACTGTTATTATTTTAATAATAAACAAGAATTAATCGAAAGGAAATTAATATTTATGGGAACAATTAATTCATCAATTACACATACTAGAGAAATATTTAAGGAGGCATACAGAATAAGTGCTTCATCGATTATTTGTATACATAATCATCCGTCTAATGATGTTACTCCGTCACAGGCTGATATTGAATTTAGTAAGAATCTTTTCGCAACAGGAAAGATTCAGGGAATACCTGTATCAGATCATATTATTGTAGGAGATAATTCTTATTATAGTTTTTATGAACATTTGAATATTCTAAATTGAATGTAGTAAAAAAATATAATATAATAAGTAAGTGAGATGATTTTATGAAGAAAAAGAAAAAATATAACAACAAATTATTTATACCAATAGGAATAGTTGTAATAGTGGTGTTACTAGCAATTTCTCTTTTAATAGAGAGAGATAATGAGACTTTTTTAAAAGATATTGGAGTAACTTTAGAGAAAGTATTTGTTTATCCCTTTAGAAATAAAGAAAAAGAAGTGGATCAGTCAAAAAGTTATTTGATTCAGAAAAATGTAAATATGGCTTTAGAAAAAGAAATAAGTGAGTTAAAGGGTGAACTTGAATTAAATAAAACATTAACTGAGTATACTCCTATAAATGCTACTATTTTAAATAGAAATAAAAGTTATTGGTTTAATACTATTACTATTGATAAAGGGAAAAATGCTGGTATAAAAAAAGATATGGCTGTTATTACTAAAAATGGTTTAATTGGTAAAATTTCTATGGTATCTAATACTTCAAGTGAAGTAAAATTAATAACATCAGATGACGTTAATTTTAAAGTAAGTGTTGCGATTAGAACAAATAATGATGATAATTATGCTATATTAAATGGTTATAGTAAAAAAACAGGTTTAATAAAAGCTAGTGGAATAGATAAAACAACTCAGATAAATAAAGGAGATACTGTATTAACAAGTGGATTAGGTGGTATGATACCAGCGGGAATTTATATTGGAACAGTAGAAAAAATTGAAAGTGATAAATATAATTTAAGTAAAAATGTCTATATAAAAACATATCAAGATTTTAATGATATTCATTATGTAACTATATTGAAGGTAAAAGCATGACAGCAAGTATAATAATTCTTTTAATTTCACTTATTTTAGATGGAATTCTCACTAACTTTTTACCATATCTAGTTGGAGATCTATCTATTTTTACGCCACTTTTTACTCTAACAGTTATCTTCCTAATTTATCCTTTATTTAGGAAAAAAGAAATACATTATTTTATATTAGTATTTATAACAGGAATAATTTATGACTTATTATATACTAATTTATTATTTTTTAACGCCTGTCTTTTCTTAATAATGGCACTTATTAGTAGTTTTATTTATAAAAAGTTGGAAGTAGACTATTTAAAGCTAATATTTTATTTAATATTGATAATTATTTTATATGAAACATTTACCGGTATTATTTTAGTAATATTTAATATGGTACCAGTTACTATAAGTAAGATTATTTATAAAATAACACATAGTTTAATTATTAATATAATTTATGGAGAACTAATTTACTTAATAATAAATAAATTACCTAATAAATATAAAAAGATAAGTATAAATTAACATACTTATTTTTATTTTACATATATTTTAATAGGTGAGATATATGGAAAAGAGAGTAAGAGAACATTTAGTTTTAAAAAGACATGTTAAAATATTTATGACTAAATTTATGCTTGTAGTAATTATCTTTTTAGTTGGATTAATTGCGATTAGAAGAAATAATAATTTAAAAGAAAAAATAAATGAAGAAGTCTATACTAAGAGTTTTAAATTTACTAAAGCTAGAAATGTTTATAATAAATATTTTGGAAAAGTATTATCTCTTGATAAAGTGGTTCAAGAAGAAAAACCTGTATTTAGTGAAAAACTAGCTTATAAAAGTGAGGCTAAATACAAAAATGGAGTTAAATTAAAAGTAGATAGTAATTACCTAGTTCCTGTACTTGAAAGTGGTATTATTGTCTATGTTGGTTCAAAAGACAATTTAAATACAATTATTGTAGAACAAGTAGATGGAATAGATACTTATTATAAGAAT
>CACYRE010000096.1:0-352 GCA_902776735.1 uncultured Erysipelotrichaceae bacterium
TTTTTCATTTTCAATTTCATTTATTCTATTTAGTTCATCATACATTGGTTCAATAATAACTTTTCCTTGCTTGTTTGCGTATCCATATTTATATCCGTTGTCTGTTTTTGTTCTTAGTATGAAACCAGATGCTGTGTATTTTACATTATTGTTGTAATATCCATCTGAGGTTATATCGTCATAATCTGCTGGTATTACTGCTTTTCCAGCTATATTAATAACTCCGTATTTTCCATTTTTCTTAACTTTAAGGAATCCTTCTTTGTACTCAATTGATGAAATTTCTTCATAAATTGCATCTGTTATTTTCTTTCCCTTAAAGTCTATTAATCCATAATTGTTTGCTTCTTTA
>CACYRE010000096.1:424-3296 GCA_902776735.1 uncultured Erysipelotrichaceae bacterium
GTTGTTGGATTTGGAATATCTATTTTTGCATATTTAGGCTCAATTATAGTTTTTCCGGTGTTGTCTATTACTCCCAACATTCCATTTTTCTCAAGAATAAAATATTTTACATCATTCTCTCCTATATTTAAAATAGATGGAGTTTTGTTCTTTTTATTTAATATTAATATGCTCCCTATTGCGATTATAATTAATATTATGATTAAAATGGTAATTACTATTGTTTTTACATTTTTATTATTTGCCTTTATGCTTTTTTTCATTTTTTTAACACCTTTCTTTTTTATTTTTATTCATAATTTACAATTCTATTTTCCACAGTTTTTTCACTTTTTGTTTGAAAAATTACAACTCCCTTTATCAAAATGACTATAGTAATAAATATTATTATTGAAAATATCAGTGTGATGTTTTCTACTGTTTTTCTATTGTACTTCATCTTCTATTTTTTCCTTTCCTTTAAGATTAATGTCACAATAAAATTCTACACCATTTTCAAGATTTTTTACTCCATATTTATTATTATAATTGTTCATAATTGCTCTAACAAGTGCAAGTCCAATTCCTGTTCCTCCATTTTCTCTGTTTCTAGACTCATCAACCTTGTAAAATCTTCCCCATATCATATCTATTTTATCTTCTGGAATTTGATTTCCTGTATTAAATACGAATAACCTTATTTTGTTATTTTCCCTTTTCTTTAATGTGATTGAAATTTTCTTTTCTCCATACTTTTCTTGACAATTTTTTATCGCATTTGTTAAATAATTACTAACCACTTGTTGTATGTATTCTTGGTCTGCAAATACCATTGTTTTCTTTGGTTTATATTCTATTGTAATTTTCTTTTCGTCAATTAATACTGTTTCTCTTTTTATTTCTTCTTTAATTAATTTATTTAAATCAAATTTTTCATCATTAAATTTTCTTTCTTCATATTCCAATTTCATTAATTCTAGTAGTTTTTTTACCATGTTATCCATTTTTTTAGCTTCGTCTATTATTACTTCAGCATAAAATTTTCTTGATTCTGGATCATCATTTACGTTTTCTAATAATCCTTCTGCGTATCCTTGTATTAATCCTATTGGTGTTTTTAGTTCGTGTGATACATCAGATATAAATTGCTTTCTCATTTCATCAATTTTAGATTTTTGCTCAATGTCTCTTTCAAGTTCATTATTGTTTTTTCTTAATTGCCCAATTGTAGCTTCTAGTTTATCTGACATTTCATTAATATTTTTTCCTAATGTGTTTATTTCATCATCAGTGTCTGTTACATCATACTTTTCAGAAAAATCTAGTTTTGCTAATTTTTTTGTTATTTTATTTAATTTTATAATTGGATCAGTAATTTTTCTTGAAACAAAAGATGCCATTATTGCAGATATAAATATCATTATTAATGCAATTAATATTAATATTTTATTTGATATTCTTACTGACTCTTTTATTGGAGTAACAGGGATTTTTATATATAAATTGTAACCATTGTCTAATGTGGATACTAAAATAAGATTTTTGCTACTAATTGGCATGTTTATGCTTTTTATTTCTACTTCTTTATTTCTATAAATTGTTCTAACTGTATTGTCTTTTTTCAAAAGTTCTACACTTTGTATCATTTCATTGTTTGCACTATATATTATTTTATCATTATTGTCTTCTATTAGAATATTCATGTTGTTTTTTATTTCTATTTGCCTTAGCTCTGATTTTATATTGTATTGAATTGGCTCATTATAATATCTATTTATTTCTGTCCTAAGCTTTATTGCAGTTTCTGTTTTTGAATATTTGTAAAATGCCTCAAGTACCACATTATTAATAATTACAAGTGCTGATATTATTAATGTTATTGTTAAACATAATATTAAAAATACTCTGACCTGCACTGATTTTAAATTTTTTTTCATATTTTTTTATAATCAATTGCATTAAAATATTAATTAACTAATATTTTTTAAATTAATTGATTAATTCCTCCATATAAATTATTCTCATAATGTTACTTCTATGCTACTTCAAATTTATATCCAACCCCTCGCATTGTTTTTATGTATTTTCCTTTTTTGCCCAATTTATGTCTAATTTTTTTTATATGGCTATCAATAGTTCTAGAATCACCGTAATAATCATAATTCCATACATTGTTTAATATTTTTTCTCTTGAAAGTGCAACGTTCTCGTTTTCGAGTAAATATTTAAGTAATTCATATTCTCTTAAGCTCAAATCTATTTGTTTTCCATCTACAGAAACAGTTCTTCCATCTGCGTCTATTTCTATTCCTCCGTAATTTTTAGTTGTATTTTCTTTTTTCTCTGTTCTATTTAATATTGCTTTTATTCTTGCTACAAGTAACTTTGGACTAAATGGTTTTGTAATATATTCATCTACTCCTAGCTCAAAGCCAAATAATTCATCCTGTTCTTCTGCTCTTGCTGTTAACATTATTACTGGCACTTTTGATTTTTGTCTTATTTGTCTTAATACAGACCATCCGTCTAATTTTGGCATCATAACATCTAATAAAATTAAGTTTATTTTTTGTTCATTTTCCTCAAATACTTCTAAAGCTTTTTCTCCGTCTTCAGCTTCTAAAACTGTGTAATCTTCTTTATCATCTACTATCAAAATAACGTTTTGTTCCATGTTTTCCTTTCACTATTGCTTTTATTTTTACCTCATTTGTAAACTATTATTTGTTATTTGTTATTTGTTATTTGTTATTTATTTTGTTTTTTATTTTGTTTTTTATTTTTGTTTATTATCCTTACTGGTTTTATCCCTCCTTTTATCTCATTATTGCTTACATTACTTACATTATTTACATTATTTTCTTTTTTCTCATTATTGTTTTGTTTTATGTAA
>CACYRE010000097.1 GCA_902776735.1 uncultured Erysipelotrichaceae bacterium
TACGAAAAAATTTAATAAATAATTGAAAATTTTATATTATATGATAGAATTAAACTATCAAGGAAACTTGATTATGGGAGGTACTTTTGAATCTGAGTACTTACCTTAAGTATTTAAGGCACTCAAATCGAGTGCTATTTTTTCATATTCATAATCAAACCCTACTGAATTAGTTTAAAATTAGCAATTGAATAATTACTATTAATAAGAAGAATAAAAAAATTAATTATTTTTGAAAAAATAATTGAAAAATTTATATTATATGATAGAATTAAACTATCAAGGAAACTTGATTATGGAGGTACTTTGTAACTTGAGTACTTACCTAAGTTTGTAAGTGCACTCAAATCGAGTGCTATTTTTTCATATTCATAACCGAACCCTACTGAATTAGTTTAAAATTATCAATAAAATGATAATTACTATTTGTAAAAATATTAAAAAGTCTTTTTTACTCATAGTACCACCTCCAGTAAGGCAAGCACTTTTTCCCTCCAAATATATTATTAGAAAAAAAAATTAATTATTTTGGGAAAAATAATTGAAAAATTTATGTTATATGATAGAATTAAACTATCAAGGAAACTTGATTATAGGAGGTACTTTGTAACTTGAGTACTTACCTTAAGTATCTAAGGCACTCAAATCGAGTGCTATTTTTTTATATTCATAACCGAACCCTACTGAATTAGTTTAAAATTATCAATAAAATAATAATTACTATTTGTAAAAATATTAAAAAGTCTTTTTTACTCATAGTACCACCTCCAGTAAGGCAAGCACTTTTTCCCTCCCAATTGTATTATTAGAAAAAAATTAGTTTAAAGCAAAAAAAAGAAGAGGATTTCTCCCCTTCATTGGATAAATATTAATCTTTGTCAAACGCGTGATAAAAAGATAAAGACTATTTATAGAATATTAAATTATTACTATCTATTTATCCGACTACATATTAACATAATTTTATTATTTTGACTAGTATACTCAACATTTGTAAGTACTCCAATAACTAATTGATATTTTTTATTACCTTTATTTACCATACTACAAGTTTGTAAAATTATTACTTTACTATCATCAGTTAATTCTGTATCCGTCTTAAATAAAGACTTATTTTTTAATTTATTTAAATGTTCTTTCCAAGTTAAACCATTAAAAGATTTTATATTTACATAATCAAAATCTTTTGTTTCTATATAGGAACTAAATATCTTATATGTATATTTAGTATTATTAGAATCATAAATATATATTATATTATTCTTTTTAAAAAATGATTCATCAGTGTAATTATTTAATGCCAAGAATGGTAAATCTGTCTCTTTTCCACTATGACCATATAAAAGTATTTTTTTATCTATAGTAATAGTCCCTTTTTTATCATAATTTCCATAATTATCATGAGATAAATAATACTCATTAGTTGTACTTTTTAAAATTGGACTACTTAACACATTTGGTATGTAGATATATCCTATAATATCTGGATTGTTATATTTTTCTATTTCTGACTTTACATCTATTTGATCTTCTGTATTTATTATTTTATTAGTTGTTTTAAATACATAATTAGAAGGCTCTTCATTATTTGTTCTTGGTAAATAGAAAATTATAAAAACTGTAAGAAAAATAATTATAATGAGAAAAATTTTAATATTTTTATTTTTCATATGTACCCCCTCAATTGAGCGTTATTATAGCACTTTTTACCTTATTTTTCAACAAAAAAGAGTAATCTTTCGACTACTCTAAATCAGAAATTTAATCTCTTATTAAAATAAATTTAACTAAAGAAACTAACATTAATAACATAACTAGTAATGAACTATTACTTGAAGTTTCAACACCAGTATTTGGAGGAGTTATCTCACCAGAAGTCTCACCTATTCCTTCATTAGAAATATATTTATTTACAAATGTAGAATTAATTGTTTCTTTTTCAACAATTTTACCTGTTGCATTTTTAAATGACTCTAATTCATAATTGCTTGAATTTTTTTCAGTAATAGCATAATTAACATCTGCTGGAATTCCCATAATTATAATTGTTTCACCAGCATTTAATTTTATGTTTGCTACACCATCAGTGAATGTAACTTTAGTATCTACTGTTTTTCCATCTGAGTTAGTAATTTTAGCAACTAATGTTCTTTTTCCTTCTAAAAAGGCTGTTTTATAAGAATTATCAGTGTTATTTTCCAATTTAATTATAAAGCTAAATTCATCTGTATTTTCAGATCCTTCAACTTCTTTTGTAAGTGCTAAAGAACCATTAATATTTCTATAATAAATAGCATTTTTAAACCAAGTAAATGTTGGTATTAACATATCTTCACTTAAACCAGTAATTGATAAAATTCCATCTTGTCTTTTATTTGCTTCGTCTATTGCTTTATTAATATATTCAATTGCTTTATTTGCAATTGCTTCATCTTTAAAATAATTTTTAATATCTTCAGTTTCTTTACCAGTTAAATACCATTCACCATATCCCTCTGATTCTGGTGCTTTAAAAGTCGAATAATAATCTATATTTCCTGGCTCAATAGCATCAACATAATAACTATCAGTAACATATGTATTACTATCAAGTGGTGATGAAGTTAAACTTCCGTTGTTTTCAAGATTAACTGTTCCAATTGCTGCATGATTTAAAATATTATTTTCAATTGTTACATCAGCTGACTTTCCATTAGCAGCACAAGAATCTTGAATAATTACCTTATTTCTTAATTCATCTGATCCGTTTACCTTATTATTAGTAAATTTAACTACATTACCATCTTTGTCAGATCCATTAGCATTATTGTCGTAAGATAAATGAACAGCATAAGCACAATCGTTATAAGTATTTCCATCTATACTAATGTTAAGTGTTGTATCTTTATAATCTTCAAGATATAAACCTTGGTTAACATTATTAAATGTGTTACCAGTAATAGTAAGTGTAGTAACTCCATTATCACAGAATACACCATTTCCAATGTTATTATTACCATTAAAAGTGTTATTTTTTATAATTAATCCATTAGCTCTTTCCATAGATGTATCACCGCTATCTGTTGCTTCTATTGCTGCAGCAGACCATCTAGCAGTCTTATCACCCATATTAAATGTTAAGCCTTCGATTATAACATTAGCTGAATTAATTAAAATTCCATTAGTGCTTTCTGTTTTATACTTTTTTCTTTTTAAGGATGAACCATTAAGTACATTAACTATTGCTCCATCTTCTCCAGTAATAGTTAAACTATCAGTTCCTTCAACATTAAATCTTTCATAAGTACCAGCCTCAACTGTTATTGCCCATCCAGTTGAATCTTCTTGACTTGCAATATAATCAATTGCAGATTGAACATCCTTATAACTTTTTCCTTCAATTACATCAGCATTTTGATCTACTATAATACTTTTTGTTGGTGTAGTTGATTCAGGTGTTATTGTTTCAGTTGAATCACTTGCCTCAGTTATATTCATTAACTGAGTTTCTTGTTCTTCATTAGATGCAATATTTTTTTTACTAGAAACTTCAACTTCTGTTTTAGAAGATTTTGCTTCTTGATTTTCATTTAATACTACTTCAACTTTAGTAGTTTCTAAATCACTATTTTCTAATTCTTCAGCTTTAACTGAAATAGTTCCAAATAATAAGAAAATAGCACAAAAAGTAATAAACAGAATTTTATTAGTCGTCTTCAATTTTCGAACCTCCCTTTTAAGGGTTCAATGTCAAGTAGTGTTGGTGGAACCAAAAACTAATGATAAATGAACTTAAGGAGAACTGAGAAAATCAGTTCTCTTTTACTATGTTATTTAGTG
>CACYRE010000098.1 GCA_902776735.1 uncultured Erysipelotrichaceae bacterium
ACTGATGTTGCTATTCCTGCAATATTTCCAACTATTTTAGGCTTTAAATTTATTCCTTCTGCAAGTTTTCTTAATGTGCTTGCTAATATATTTTTAGATATTACTACAATTAATATTGAACATATTAAAAATTTAATAAAAACTAATAACATTTTTTCCTCCTGTTATTAGCTTTTGTAATATTTTTTATATTATTCTAAATTTTTAATAATTTCACATTGTTGCTCTTTTCGATAATCCTACCAAGGTCACAACAATATTTTATTCATTTTTACCATAATGGAAGGAACAAACCTCTTTAATATCTAATAACTTTATTGGCAAGAATCCTTAAATTCTATACATCGAAAATGATATTAGAGTGGAACGGAACCCATAATTGTTGTTAGCATTGTTTGAATTATTGTCCCAACGGTAACCTGCGGGATTATTATTGTTGTTGTAATTACCACCGCGCACCACCACGGCCTCGGACAGAATAAGTTCTGTTACGATTTGTCCCTAATATATAAATTCTTCTTTTTTTAAATTTTCTTTTAATTCCATATTTCTTTTTTTCAAGTCATATGTATTTGCAACTTCAAAATAGCCTAAATGCCCTGTTAAATAAATTCTAGCTTCTTTTGAAGTTAGTCTGCCCTGTTTTATTTCTTTTAATAATTTTTTTATCTTTTTTTTGAACTTCTTTTTTCCCTTTGTTCTTACTTTTATTCTATATTCATTTATCTTATATCCACAAAAGTTAATACCTTGTTTAGCTTTAAATATACTTGTTTTATTATTTAATTCTAATTTTAAATTTTCATCTAAAAATTTTATTATTTTTTCTAAAATAGATTTAGCTTCTTCTTTGGTTTTTACTAGTATTACTGTATCATCCATATACCTATAATAATATTTTATCTTTAATTTTTTAGTAGCATATTGATCAACTTCGTTTAAATATATATTTGCAAAAGTTTGAGATGTATAATTTCCGAATTTCTATTCCTTTAGGTCGTGATTGTGCTACTAATATTTGTCTAATAAGCCAAAGCAATTTTTTATCTTTTATTCTCTTTTTTAATATGTTATACAGTATTTTTTTATCTATGCTGTTAAAATATTTTTTTATATCCATTTTTAATACATAGTATTCTCTGTATGATTTTTTCATTTTTTGCATTGCTTTTTGCAAGTCTAATGCAGCTTTATGCATACCGTCTTCCTTCGATACATGCATATGTTGTTTGTATAAAGCTAGGTTTGTAATATGGTATTAAAAAATTATCTACAACCCATCTATGTACTATTCTATCAATATAGGGTGCTCTTTCTATTATTCTTTCTTTGGGTTCATATATTTTAAAAGCTGTATATTTTCCATGAACATATGTCCCTGTTTTTAATTTTTGATATAAATATTGTATATATTCTTCTTCTTTTATTGAAAATAAAATAACATCTTTTCTAAGTCTTTTTCCCTTTCTAGAAGAAAGATGTGCTTTTAATAAATTTTCATATGTTAATTTTTTATCATATTCATTTCTTATCCATTTTGCCATTTTTAATAACCTTTATAAACTTCTTTTACTCTTACAACTAAGTTTGCTTTTGCTTTCATAACTTTTCCCTCTACTAGAATATAATTTTCTGTTTGATATTCTCTAAATATTTTATCTGCTAGTTTATTTACAAATATTAATTGTATATTATTTTCATTTTCTTTTAACATTACAAACGCTATTCCACATACTTTTCCCTTATCAACAAGTTTGTATTTAATTTCTAGTATTTTTCCTGATAATATTACTTTATTCAATTTTATATCCTTTTATTTAAATTATTATTAGCTTTTATAAGTCCTCCTGTTATTCTTCCTAATTCAGCTAACTTGTTTATGCATACTTCAAAATTCTTATGGCTTATGCTTTTTTCTTCATCTAATATTCTTATCATTGATCTATTATAACTAATAAGGGCATCAATTTTATTTAAATATTCATATGCACATTTTCTGTCTTTATTTAAAAAATGTGCATATTCTAACATTCTTAACGCTGATACTTTTATTTCTGATCCAATATTAAATTTTTCAATTCTCGGTATTTTTACTAAAATTTGAAAAACATACTTTATATAATCCTCTGTTTTAGGTATTAATATTAACACACCTGAACTTCGGTACTTTTCCAATGTAGTTGATATTTTAAATTACCTCCTCTGTTTAATTTTATGTTAACAGTATTCAGAGCTACTTTAAGAATAAAGTGGAACGGAACCCATAACCGTAGTTAGCACTGCTCGAAATATTGTCCCAACGGTAACCTGCGGGACTACCATGGTAGCTGTAATAACCACCGCGCACCACCACGGCCTCGGATGTATTTGGATTTAATTCTGTTGTAAATTCAGCTTCATTTCCTCCCATATCATATATGTTTGCAAAACTTGTTGTTAATCCTGTATTTAACCTTGTTGCTGTGTTGACCTTTTTTATTACTTTTCCATTTTTGTCTTTTACTTCTTTATCATACCAATGCATAGCTTGAGCATAAGTATGATGTAGCACTTGTTCCTGCATCTATTCCTTTTGCTTGTTTATATGCTTCGCTCCATTTTATATTGGCATATGGCTCTTGGTTAGATTTTATTACTGCATTATTGTTTTCTTTTCCTACTTCATATCTTCCGATATAATATCCACCATTATTTTCTACACTGTTGATTTCATTTGTTACTTGTCC
>CACYRE010000099.1 GCA_902776735.1 uncultured Erysipelotrichaceae bacterium
AGACACAATTAAAAAAGCAGTTTAAAGAAAGTGATATAATACACTTCCGAAAGGAGGTGTATTTTTTATGGCTTCAAAAGGACAAAAATTTGCTTCATATTCATTAGAGTTCAAAAATGAAGTACTTGAAGCATACAAATCAGGTAAATATGGCGGTAGAGATCAAGTCGCAAAACATTACAATATTAGTTCAGCAACAATTTGGAATTGGATTTCAAAAGATAGAAAACAAGGCACTCTAGAAAATGATATTTATCGTAAGCGAGGTAGAACTAAAGAATCAAATTTAACTAAAGAAGATTGGAAAGAAAGATATGAAATATTAAAAAAATACCAGGCCTTCCTCAAGGCACAACGAGAGAGAAAGTGACATTTATAAATTTATACAGAAATAATTATAAACTTACTAACATGTGTGCCGTACTTAATATAAGTCCTAAAACTTATTATAAGTACAGAAATAAGGAAGATCCTGATTATTATGATTATTTGATAATTAAAGAAATATTTGATGATTCTAAAGGTACATATGGATATCGTAGGATTGTTGAAGGTCTACTCCTAAAATATGGTGTAGTTATGAATGGAAAGAAGGTTTTAAGAATAATGAAAAAATATAATTTAATGGCTGAATATATTAGAAAATCTAAAAAGAAAAATAAAAATGAAAGAATTGAAGATAATGTTAAACCCAATTTATTAAAAAGAAATTTTAATACAGATAGTCCTAATAAAGTTTGGGATACTGATGTAACATATTTAATTTTTAAAGGATCAAGAGCATATTTATCTACAATTATAGACTTATATGACAGACATGTAGTTGCATATAAAATATCAAAACATAATGATAATAAGTTAGTTATAGATACTTTAAATGAAGCAATAGCAAAAGAAAAAGATGTAAATGGTTTAATCCTACATTCTGATCAAGGATTCCAATATACATCTTATGAGTACAAAGCAATATGTGAATCAAATGGAATTCAAATATCTATGTCTAGAAAAGGAACCCCAATAGATGATTCTCCTATAGAAAGCTGGCATGCTCTTCTAAAAAAAGAAACTTTGTACAACAATAATATTACATCTTTACAAGAATATATTCAACTTGTAGAAGAATGGATATTATTTTATAATACTACTAGATTAAAGTCAAAGGTTAAGAAAAAGAGAAAAACTTACACAAAAAGAGAAAAATAATTTTCTCTTTTTAATATACTGCTTTTTTAATTGTGTCTCCTAAACAGGGTTCACATCAATATACCTACTATAAATAAGTATATAGAAAACTTCCAAAGATTACCTTTTTCTACAAGTTTAGTTAACCATTTATAAGAATAATAAGTAAAAATAAAAGCAAATATCATTCCAATTAAATAATATCCTAATACACTTACTTCTATGCCACTACCAACAAAATCTTTTACCCCAAGCAAGATTGTCGCAATACTTACGGGAAAATATAACATAAATGTATATTTTAAAGAAGCTTTTCTGTTTAATTTACATAATAAACAACCAACTAAAGTCATACCACTCCTAGATATACCTGGTACTAAAGCAATAGCCTGACAAATACCTATTATAATAGCATCTCTATAAGTTATATCATCATCATCTTTTTTACCATTAGAATTAATAACAAGTATTAAAGCAATACCAGTAATTAAAAACCCAAATCCAACCAAATAAACATTATTTGCAAGTAACTTTTCCAAAGGATCTTTTAAAAATAATCCCAGTATTCCAACAGGTATAGATCCAAATACTATTAACATACAATATTTAAATTCTTTATAACATTTCTTTCCTTTACTACTAATATAAGTAAAAAAACCTTTAATTAATCTAATAATATCTTTATTAAATATAATAAATATAGCAATAAAAGATGCAAAATTAAGAAATATTTCTAAATTTAAATCATTAAACATATTAGTATTAAATAAATTTTTAATTAAAAATATATGTCCACTACTAGAAATAGGTAATGGTTCAGTAAATCCTTGTATAATTCCTAAAATAATATATTTTATAAGTTTCATATATCCTCCTCTTAACTCTTATTAATTATATAACAAAAATATACCAATGAAAATATAAATAATAAAATATATAAAATAAGTTATTTGATATTTTTCTTCATATAATAAATAATTTATTCTATAAAATAATATTGTTCCTGTAGTAATTAAAGTATATTGCATTAAATTATTAGAAATAATATAGGCTAAATATAATAATATGAATATTCTTAAAATATTAAGTAATTTAATTATTATTTTAAATTTATTAATTGCTTGAAAAATAATAGTTATTATACTAATAGTTATTATAATGCCAAGTAGAATCCATTTAAGACTACTTTTTAAAAGTAATATTAAATATATGAAGAATAAATCTATAAAAGCATATTGAAAACAGTTACTTAGTCTTTTTAAAGTATTTGATTTTTTATTTTTACCAAAATAAATACTAAGTAAAATATAATAAGTTATACCTAAAGATCCAAATATTAATTTAAATATAATACCTAAGCTATTACTGAAAAAAATATTAATAATAGTTAAAATAAATAATGTAATAGATAAAAGTATTGATAAAATCATTTTAAATTTATTATTCATTTTTCTCTTCCAAATATTTTCTTAGTTTTTTAAGGTATAAATTATCATTTTCTAATAAGACAATTACGCATTCAAAATATGCTTTTTTATTTTTGCCAATTAACTCTTTTATTAATTTATCTCTATTCATTTTATCATTGTGATCCATTGCATATCTTGCACTAAAAACACCTGGCTTACCATCAAGACCAATGCAACACAATCCAGAATCATCTGCTAAAACTAGCATATCATCTTTTAAATAATGTTTTACAGTTCGAGCCTTAATAAGTGCATTCTCTTTAAATGTTTTACCTGACTCAACTATTTTTCCCCTAAAACCAATATCATCTAAAGATAATACTTCATACTCATTTAAAATATCTTTTATTTCACTAATCTTATATTTATTATTACTTGCTAAAACTATTTTTTTCATACTCACTCCTAAATTTAATAAAGCAAAAACTAACTTTAATAAGTTAATTTCTATTTAAAAATACTAAACAAATTTTTTAATAATCCTTTCTCTCTAATTAAAGAATCTAAGTGATTATCATTAGTAATACACCATAAAGCACTACTTAAGAGCATATTAGTATCTCCTGGAAATAATTTATATTTACTAGCAGGATATGTATAATCATAGAAAAATATTGGTATTTGCATTTCATAATCAATTGTTACTTTTTCAGTATTATAATCTGCTATGGGTAACTCTTTTTTTAAACCAAATAAACTACTAATAAATAAAGAATGTTTATTTTCTGATACATTAACAACATTACCAAGTACTTTATCTATTTTATTCAAACCAGCTTTTAAAATATTAATAGTAGAAGATACATCCATATAATAATCAAATATAATTAAATCATAAGAAGAATTATCAATTAAATTAACAATTGTATTATAATTCATTAGACTGTCATCAAGAATCATAAATCCAATATCAGGATTATTTACTTGATTAAGACCATTAGCATAAAAGTTTACTAAACTTACATGTTCTTTACTTGTTAGAATTAAAGCTTTCTTTTTATATTTTGCTAATAAATTATTTAAACTAGTTGGATATACGATATTGTTAGCAAAATAGCTAATATTATATTTACTATATAATTGAATTAAAGAAAATATAGGAATGTTTACTTGTTCATTTCGTATTACCTCAGGAGCTTTTTCATAGATACATCTTATTAATTTATCATAATCAGAACGTCTGGTATTAAAAAAAAGTATAGTATCATTATTTTTTATAAAACAGTCATTAGTAGCACAAAATCCTTTAGCTTTACAAGGAATAATATTTTTGGATTTAAGTTCTTCAAATTTTTCATCAATTCTTGTCCATCTTTCACATGAACAGAAAAACAACATTTTCTCCATTTCGCGCATTACTTCAGAATTTATATTATCACTTAAATATTCTTTACCAATAATAAATCCTAAGTTAATATGTTCATTAATATGATACTTAATATAATTTACTGTATCTATTAATTTCTTATAATCATCTAAAGTTAATTGTGAAAGAATTAAATGTAAATATACAGGTTTATTTACTTCTAAATTTAAATTGTTTACAAAGCTATTAATTTGTTCAACAATTTGATTAGTATTTGGCTCCAAAAAAATATGAAGTTTAGAATTAGAAATTTTAATAGTATTTAAAAAATTATTATAAATAGTATTATTTTGAAGATTATTAAAAATATTATCATTTATATATTGTAATTCCATGTTATAAGTATCACCAATAAAAAATTGCTGATAGGCACTACGATACTCTAAACTATTTGTAAAAGCTGTTGTAGGCATTTCTTGATCAAGTGAAATACTATAACTTCCTTTTTTTTCAATGCCAAGACCATTTATTAAAAATATAATACTCTTTTTCAAAATAATCACATCCTAATAATAGGATACATCAATTTAATCATTTTTTATACAAAATTATTAAAAAATGATTAAGTTTACGTTAATTATCTAATCTTGGAGTAAGTATTTCATAGCCATCTTTTGTAACTAAAATTGTATGTTCATAGTGAGCTGCTGGGGAACTGTCTTGAGTAATTACTGTCCAATCATCATCAGTAATATATATATCCCGATGTCCAAATGTAAGCATTGGTTCAATACATATAACCATACCAGGTTTTAGTTTTGGACCAGTATGTGGAATACCAAAATTAGGTACTTCTGGGTCTTCATGCATTTCTTTACCTATTCCATGACCACAAAGTTCTCTAACTACACCTAAATGATGTGCTTCAGCATATTTTTGTACAGCATAGGAAATATCACCAATTCTATTGCCTGGTTTAACCATCTTAACTCCTTCATAAAGAGCTTTTTCTGTGTGCTCCAATAAATATTTTTTATCTTCATCCACTTCACCTACTGCATAAGTCCAAGCAGCATCTCCTTGATAACCTTTATAACCTATAACCACATCTATTGTTATGATATCACCATTTTTTAATTTTCTCTTACCTGGAATTCCATGAACAACTTCTTCATTAACTGAAGCACAAATACTAGCTGGAAAACCTTCATAACCTTTCTCAGTCGGAATAGCATCATGACTCCTAATAAAATTTTCACATAAACTATCCAACTCTTTAGTAGTAATACCCTCCTTTATATAAGGCTTTATAAATTGATGCATTCTAGATACTAACATTCCAGCTTTTCTCATCAAATCAATCTCTCTTTCACTTTTAATTGTAATCATTCTATTACTTCCCTTCTAATTTATTATCAATATATTTATTAATTTCATCTCTGATAGTAAGTAATTCAGGTTTATGAAATTTATTATAAATTAAATCAATTTTTTTATTAACTAAATTATGATCTTTAATTTTTTTAAAACAATAAATAAAACTTAAATCATAAATAAATCCAATATGAACCAATATAACATTAGAATCTGTCTTATTACCACTAGATTTTGTAACCTCTTTGTGATTCTTTAAACATTCAAATGTTTTATTAGGAATAACATAAGAAGTATCATTATCATCTAAGTTCTGTGTAAACATAATATCTAATTTATCAGCATCCCTTGTAATTTTAGAAAAAAGTTTTTCTCTCTCATCTAAATTACTTGGAATACTATATTTATTATGATATTTAGTACTAATATATAAAATATTATTATCTATTTTTAGTTCGTTTTTTATTATATCGCTACCAAGATCTCCATGATCAATTGTTTCAGAATCAATAAAACTATGATAAATACTTGCTTGTTGAAATCTACCTATATCATGGAATAAGGCACAAATTTTAGCAAGTTCTATATCCTCAACACTTAAATTAATACTTCTAGCAATTTCAGAAGCATATCTAATAACTCTAAAGGTATGTTCATACTTACTTTTTATCATTAAATCTTTCATATCAAAAGTTGACACATATTCATTAAACACAGCCAAATAGTATTTATAATCCATATTACCACCCAGATAATTATAATAAAAAAAGAAACGTCAATCAAGTTTCTTTTGTAATTCTCTAAGAGTCATTAAAAATTCATTAGTTTTCTTAATTTCCTCATCAAGTTTTTCATAATTTGCAGTATTTTCAAGTTCTAACTCTGTTGGAGATAAATCTTCTTCCTTTTTTTCAATACCATAAACTGGTGAAATAATTGGACTGCTTTTAAATTTCTTATCTTGAGAAATTATAGTATTATTTACATTAACTTTATTTTCAGTACTAACTATTGTATTTTCTTCATTAACCACATTTACATTAGCACTTTCTTCTTCTTTTAGCATTTCTTCAGGTACAACATTACTAATAATAAATGGTTCATCATAAGTGGTTGCTTTATCACCAACACTTTTTTCTAAATCTTGAAGACTAATTGGTGCATTTTCTTCATTGTATTGACTTTCTTCATTGGCTTCATACATATCCTTACTCTTTTTAACAAGCTCATCTAAACTAATAATAGCACTTGCTTCTTGTTCTTCCTCATAATTATTCAAAGCAATGTTTTCCAAAGCAACTTTGCTTTCTTCCTGTTCTTTTAACTCTTCCTTAATCTTAGCAAGTTCTTTTTTAGCATCATCTTTACTTGGCTCAACATTTGTATATTGAAGTTCCTCTGTTTTTTCTTCACTATTAGAAACCATAATAGGTTTACTATCAATTTCATCTTCTAATTCTTCAATACTTTTTTCAACTGGTCGTTCCAACTTAAATTCAGTATCAACCTTAATAGGTTCTACTTTTTGTAGCTGTGCAGTATCATCTAACATTTCAATAACTGAACTTGCCTGCATACCTAC
>CACYRE010000100.1 GCA_902776735.1 uncultured Erysipelotrichaceae bacterium
ATTAAGTTTTACTATTACTTTTTATTATAGTGATACTAGTAATATATCTAATAATATACTTAATTCTTATATTACTTATTCTTTTCAAAAAATATATACAATAACATATGAAAACTTAACTAATACTACTTTACCAACTTATGTTGTTTCTGGAGAAGATTATGTAGCAAATCTTGGAGTAGCTGACTATAAAATATCTATATATGTAAGTGAAAATTTACTTTCTAAAGACGAATATACATATAATGATGGAACATTTGTAATACCAAAACCAACTGGTAATATAAAAATAATTTATACTGAAGATAAAAATATGAATGATACAATTATTCCTGTAAAAAAAGAAGAAGGAACAGGAGCAAAATTATCAGATAATTTTACATCTGAATATGTTTCAAGTGATACTGAAATTAAAGGTAGTATTAAAAATAGGTTTAGTAATATTTCAGAAAATTATGATACTAGCACTAATACATATACATTAACAGTTAAAAAGACTTATGATTTTTGGTCTATATTCAGTCCTAATAATCAAGATTTTAATTTAAACTTTAAATTGTCTAACTCTAGTAATTATGTTTGGACAAATGTTACTAGTAGTGGAAGCCATTCATCTACATTTGGTAATTTAAGTAATGTAAGTAGTAGCGTTGATAAAACAACTATTCCAATAGGTGATAGTGTTAATTTAAATATGAAATTTAGATTAAAAATAGGATCAGGTTTAGGTACTGATGAGTTAAAATATCAAATTAAATTTAATGCTGGAGGAGAACAACAAGTAACTAATGTTAACATTTTATTTAATTAAATAAAATTTAATATTATTAATTAAAAAGTCAAGTGCTACTTTTTAATTAACAACAAAATTTAATGTTGTGCTGTTTTAAAATTTTATATATAATTATAGAGGGTGAATTGTTGTGAGTAGAAAAGATGCACATAGAATAAAAAATGAACACGGGATGGATCAATTATTATTAGATCTTAAACCTAAAATATATGAACGAGAGGTATATTTAAATCAGGATATAGATGTTACAGAGTTAGATAAATATCTTGCTAAAAAGAATAAAGAAGGCAAACATATTACTTATTTTCATGCTGTAGTAGCAGCAATTTCAAAAGTAATTTATAATAGAAAAAAATTAAATAGATTTATAGTTAATAGACATTTGTATGAACATAATAAAGTTATTATTAGTTTTGTAGCAAAAGTTGAATTTAATGATAAAGCAAAAGAAATCATGGTTTTAATTCCAATCGAAGAAAATGATACAATTGATACAATTAGTGAAAAAATAAATAAGGAAATTAATAAAGTAAGAGTTGATAAAAAAGGTGATAAAGAAGGCGGTGCTAATGGAGCAATTGATATATTAGGCGTTCTTCCTAATGGCCTCAGAGTTCCAATAATGGGATTTTTCAAGTGGCTTGATAGACATGGACTGCTTCCTAAATCTTTAACTACGGATTTGTTATATTATAGTAGTATGATAGTAACTAATGTTGGTTCACTCGGTGTCAATGGAATATATCATAATATCACTAATTTTGGAACATGCCCATCGATGTTTGCTATGGGAGAAATAAAAGATAGAGTTAGAGTAAACAATGGTCAAATTGAACCATATAAAGCCTGTAACTTTGGAATAACTTTTGATGAAGGTTGTGCAGAAGGCTTTTATTTAATTAAATCTATTAAATTATTTGAATATCTTTTAAATAATCCAAACTTACTTGATGAAAAAGCAAATACTATTTATAATAATTACTATTCAAAAGAAAAAAAGTAAATTTATAGGTAATATTATTGAAAATAAGAATAAAATTATTATTAAAAAAATTAATAATAAAAAAATAGCATCAAATGTAATGCTATTTTTTTTGATATTTAATAAGTTTTGCATGAAGAACAACTTTTTTTTCATTGTTGTAGCAAGTAGATAAAGTTAATATATTATCATTTGTATTAATTGGGGTATTAAAATTATGCTCACTCCTCTTAGTTATCATATCTAAAAAGTTTTGATAATCGTTATCATTTTGAAAATTAATTCTTAAATAATCAGATGTTGTTTTAATGCGATAAGTACTAAATACTTGCCACATAGTATTTTCTTTTTCTGTTGATATAAATATCACATAATTATCTTGGTCATTTAACCAGTCACTTTTGAATATATTTTTTAAAGAACCAAACATAGTTTTATCAAGTCGCCCATGTCCATAAATAATAGTATTTTTATTCATCTGGTTAATATTATTTCGATAATCTAGAAATAGCCATCCTGCATTATTTTTATTTTTACTAAAATCATGGCTTAAATAATAACTATTATCACTATGTTGAACAAAAGGATAATTAATATTAGTACCTTTTACCTGTATCCAGCCAACAGTTTCATTATTTTGTTTTTTTAACTCATTTAAATCAACATCAATTAATTTCATTTTAATGAAGTCCCAATAGGGATTACTATTAGCAATTTCAGTATTTTGTTCAATTA
>CACYRE010000101.1 GCA_902776735.1 uncultured Erysipelotrichaceae bacterium
GAAAAAGTTCTAATAATAATTCTAGTAATAATACTAATGGTAGTTCAAATAGTGGTTCTAATTCTACTCCAACTTGTAATGAATGTAGTATAAGATCTGGTGAGTTGAAGAATATTATTAGAAATAAAACTGGAAGTTTTGACGGAGCTAAGAGTTCAGTTATAAGCTTTATTAAAGGTGAATGTCCTGGAATTACTGTTAATGTTATTGGCGATACTACTTCAGATGTTGAACCGGGAAGTTTTATTACAGGATGGGAAGGTGGAAAAACCACTTCATGTTCAACTATTTCAATTACTTTAGCAAAATAAAAACTGGTTGTTAGCCAGTTTTTTTATTTTTCTTTTAAATATCTTTTTAAAAGAAAAGTTAGGAAATAAAGAAAGGTATAAAATCATCCAACATTGCTTCAAATTGAAAAGATGTTAATGGTTTAAGTTCTTTCATACAATTATATAAATCTTCAATTAATTCTTCATTATATCCTTTTGCCCATAGAAATTCTTCAAAATCTATGGAGTACATTTCATAATCAGTTTTATTTCATACACTATTAGATTCAATTTCATTATAATTAATTCACATTAAAGAACCGGAGCAAATGACATCAAATCTTCCATCTAATCTAAATGATTTTAATGAAGTTGCACAATTAATACAAGCTTGTATTTCATCAAAAAATATTAGTGTTTTTCCAGGTATAAAATTAAATTTTGGATTTTTAAAAGTAATATTTTTTATAATAGTATCTATATCAAAACCATTATCAAATATATCTAAATATTGCTTATTTAAGACGAAATTAATTTCAACAATACTTTTATAATTATTATTAGCAAAAGTTTCAATACTTTCTGTTTTACCAATTTGTCTTGCACCTTTAATTATAAGTGGCATTATATTTTTATCTTTTTTCCATTCAACTAAATATTTATCTATCTTTCTTTCTTTTTAAATATGGCATTATATCACCTCTATTTGTAATAGATCACAAATTTCTACTTGTTTCAATATGTTTTATCACAAAATTCCTACTGTTTTTACGATTCTTATCACAGATTTCTTTTTTATTTAAAAATACATAATAAAAAGAGTATCACTCTACTATAAGTTCTACTCTATTTTCTCTTTTTTTATTAATTTGTACTTGATAAGTTTTTCCATTTATTATTGTTTTTTGAGTTTTAAAAGTACCAAATGAATCATTTAATATACCATAATCTTCTGCATCTATAGTTTTTGTATATACTTGTAATGAATATGTTCCTTTATCTAAATCTTCTAGATTAATTTCTTTTTCAAACCAAGCATATGTCTTATCTTTATTATCTTTTGTTTTTATATCAAATGGTCCTTTTGAGCTACCTAAATCAATGTATGTTTGTTTAAAATTATCTTGATTTTCTATGATTAATGTCCTTTTAATATTAGATTGTTTGCTATAGGTACCATTATAATTATAGGAATAAGCGAGTAAATATAATTTGTTATTTCTTAGTTCAATGGTATCAAAATCATTAATCATATTTCTATATGTTGGAGAGGTTGAAGTTGTATATAGTTCTTTTCTAATATTTATTTGTATGGCTTTATTTTTGTATCTTTGTAATACTTTGAAATTATAGCCATGATTTTTATCTTCTCCTCGTTTATCAATGGATGTATTAAACACATTATCAAATAATTGTTCAGTATAGTATTCGCCTGATTCTGCTCTAACATATAAATCATAGTCTCCGTTTGGAATATCTGACATATCAAGAGTTCCTTTGAACCAAGAATCACTATAACTCTTACCATTTTCTGTTCCTAAATCATATGGTGTGTCTTTTGTCCAAGAATTAAGATCTATAGAATATTCTTTAGATGAATTAATATCTTTTAGAATCATTTCATATTTTTTATTAGTATTATCGATATCATAAATAATTAAATAGCCACTTACAGTAAACTTTTTATTTGTTTTACTCCAATCTAATGATTCTAGATAAAATTCTCCATCTTTTTCTTTGAGTTTTTTTTCTATTATGGAAACTTTTATTTCTTTATCTACTTTATTTCCATAAGAGTCTTCTACTTCATAAATTACTTTATATTCACCTAGTTCTTTCGTATTAACAGTATTTTCTATTACTTTAATATCTTTTATTTTACCATCTTCTGGATCACTAGCTTCTACATCAGCTAATGGATCAAAGTTTTCATTTAAATATATATTTTTATCTTGAGCAGTTATTACTGGTAATTGATTTTTAACAACTATAACTTTTATTTCTTTTGTTGTCTCATTTTTATAACTATCTACGGCTTTATAAACTACTTTGTATTCACCTATTTTATTTATATTAACAGTATTTTCTACTACTTTAATATCTTTTATTGAGCCTTCTTCTTTATCAGTTGCAAAAACATCTTCTAATGGGTCAAATTTAGTTCCTTGAGTAATAGTTTTATCTTCTGCTGAAATAACTGGTACATTTATTTCTTTTGTAGTTGTTGAATTATTGCTATCAGTTACTTTATATATTACTTTATAAGTACCTGGGGTATTTACGTCAACTGTGTTTTCTTTTACTTTTATTTTACTTGTTAAGTCTCCATCTTCTGTGTCTTTTGCTGTTACATCGTCTAATGGATTAAACTTACGATACTCAATAATTTCTTTATTCTCAGCTATTATTTCTGGGTTTTTATTTTCTTTTACTATTACTTTTATTTCTTTAGTAATTGTTAAATTACTACTATCAGTTACTTCATATACTACTTTATAAGTACCTGGGGTATTTACGTCAACTGTGTTTTCTTTTACTTTTACTTTACTTGTTATATCTCCATCTTCTGGGTCTTTAGCTGTAACACTTTCTAATGGATCAAATTTATCTTTTTCTAATATTAGTTTATCACTTGCCTCTATTACTGGAGGATTGTTTTCTACTTTAGCATTATATAAAGTAATTGTTACTCCTCTATCTCCTGTTGGAATATAACCATAACTATTACCAGAACTTAGTGGTACTTTATACCAAGTTTTTCCAGATACATTTAATGTTTCTAAAATAGGAACATAAGTATAAGAATATAACTTACCACTATTACATTTATAAT
>CACYRE010000102.1 GCA_902776735.1 uncultured Erysipelotrichaceae bacterium
AAACTTTTTATAAACTTATTCATATACTACCTCTTATAAATATAACTCATCTATCTTATAACCTTATTTTATATGTTAATACAAGTATAAGTCAAGAAAATAGACTATAAAACTTATTTCTTTACAATTACTTTCTAATAATATTTTTTACATTAAAACATAAAAATATTTAATTAATAATAAAAACTTATTAAAATATTTTAATATAGCTTTTTTTAGTAATTTATTAATATTAATTAATTTCATTTTTCTTTAAATAACACAAAATATATCATAGCATAAATTATAATAGGTGAATAACATGTATTATAATTATAAAAACATTAAATTATATTATGAAAAGCATGGTAAAAAAGATAAATACCTCATAATACTGCCTGGTTGGGGTAATACAAGACCTACTTTTTATAATATAATAAATCAATTTAAAAAATTTTATACAATTTACATTATCGATTATCCAGGTTTTGGTAATAGTCCAATTATTAATAATAATCTAACAATTTATGATTATGCTGATTTAATAAAAAATTTTATTAAAGATAACAATATAGATAATCCTAGTATAATAGCTCATTCATTTGGTGGAAGAATTGCCTCTATTTTGATAGGTAAAGAAAAATTAGAAGTAAATAAATTAATCTTAATAGATGTTGCTGGAATTAAGCATAGAAAGAGTTTTAAATTATATTTAAAAGAAAAAATATATAAATTTATAAATAAAATAACTAAATATAAATATAAAGAAAAATTAAATAAAATATTTGGATCAACGGATTATAATAATTTACCAAAATGTATGAGAAATACTTTTAAAAATATTATTAATGAAGATTTAACTAAATATTATAAATCAATTAAAATAACTACTTTAATTATTTGGGGTGAATATGATAGAGATACTCCTTTAAAAGATGGAAAAATATTAAATAAATTAATTAGAAATTCTGCTTTAATTATATATAAAAAAAGAAAACATTTCTCATACTTAGAAGAAATATCTCTTACAAATAAAATATTATATTATATGTTAATAGATTAAATAACTAATTTTTCTACAGTAAAATAGCCATGAAAATGATAATTTTTATCTCTTGTCATATCTTCAGCTAACCATAGTTTTATATTTAATTTTTTAGTTTTATGACCTTTTAAACAACCTGTTATAATAACTATTTCGCCATTTTTTTTAGGAACAATTGTAGATACATTTACTCCATCAATACTATATCTTATATATTCTAATGGTACTTCTCTATCACTACAATTATCTTTATTTATATTTTGTACATCTCTAACTAATTTTAATTTATAATTTATTAATTCATTAGTATTATTAGTAATAGTAATTGTATTACCTGATGATTTAAGACCTAATGAATCGCTTTTTATATCATTATTTGTTAAAAGAAAATTATTAGCAGTTAAGGTAAGAGAATTAACTTCAGAAATATTAGATAGTTTTTTATTATTAACTCTAAAAGTAAAATAACTTATTAAGCAAAAAATTATCATAAAAATAATTACTAATATAGTCATATACTTCTTTTCATTTTCTTTTATTTTATTAATTGAAGAAGATATGCTTTTTTTATAATTTTTATTTATATTATTAATTTTATTTGTTTTTTTCTTTTTAAAAAATCTACTCATTATAACACCATCTATTCTTTATAAATAGTATAACAAATAAATTATTTATTTAAAAGAAAAATACCATTTACTTGGTATTTTTATGGGTTTAATCTATTTGGTCCACGGAAGATGAATTCTGTTTCTTTTACACTTGGTATTCCAAGTAATAGCATTGTTAGTCTATCTATTCCAATTGCAAAACCTCCATGTGGTGGACAGCCATGCTTGAAGAAATCAAGATAGAACTTAACGTCGTCACCTAACCCTTTTTCTTTTGCATTTTTAACTACTTCTTCGTATCTATGTTCTCTTTGAGCTCCTGTTGTAATTTCTACTCCACGCCAAATTAAATCATAACCTTGAAGTATTCCATTTTTATCTCTCATATGATAAAAAGCACGCTTTTCTGCTGGAAAATCAGTAACAAATAAAAATTCTGAATTAAATTTATCCATAGCAAGTTTATAAGTTAATTTCTCTGCTTCTGTTGTTAAATCATTTTTTTCACTATTTTAACATTTCTGCTTCTAAATCCATTACATCATTAAAATCATTAATATAAGCAAATTCTACATCAAATGAAGTAAACTCTGTTGCGTGTCTTGATGTATTAGAGTTTTCTGCCCTAAAGCAAGGTGCTACTTCAAATACTCTATCAAAGCCAGAAGCAAGAGCCATTTGTTTATAAAATTGTGGACTTTGTGCAAGATAAGCACTTCGATCAAAATATTTTATTTCAAAGACTTCAGATCCAGATTCAGATGCTGCTCCTATTATTTTAGGAGTATGAATCTCTGTAAATTTATTATTATATAAATATTCTCTCATATATCTTACTAAAGTACTCTGTACTTGAAACATTAAAATATTTTTGTCACTTCTAAGATCAATATATCTATAATCAAGTCTTGTATCTAAATTTACTGTACTTAAATCTTTATAATTAAATGGTAATTCATCTAAGTTTGTACTTGTAACTTCTATATTATCTGGAATTAATTCCATACCATTTAATTTAACTTTAGGAGACTCCATAATCTTACCTGTTACTTTAATAGTAGATTCAACTGTTAAATTATTTACTAATTTAACTAAATCATTATTTTTTTCTTCACTTTTTTCAATAGTAATTTGTACTTTACCAGTAGAATCTCTAAGTACAATAAATTGTACCCATTTTAAATTTCTAATTTCATCAACAAATCCATTTATTGTAACTATTTCATCAAAATGATTTTTTAACTCACCAATAGTAATAATTTTCATTAATCTTCCTCCTCATGATTATGTTCTAAGTCAAATTCAGAGTAATCTATTTCATCTACTTCTTCCATTGTATTTAATTTTTCGTCTAAGAAATAAATAATAGCATCTAAACTAATTATTTCTTCTTCTTTAGTTTTATTATTTTTTATTTTAACTTCATTATTATTTAAATCTTCACTATTTAAGATACATAAGTATTTGGCATTTAGTCTATCAGCTTGTCTAAATTGTCCTTTTAAGTTTCTACCAGTATATTCTGTTTCAACTACAAATCCAGCCATTCTAAGTTCTTGAGCAAGATAGACAGCATATTTTTTTTCGTCTTCTGATACATACATTAAAAATAGGTCAACACTATCATTTATTGGTAATTTAACATCTTCTAATTCTAGGGCCATAACAAGTCTACCAATTCCACTAGCAAATCCAACACATGGTGTTTCAGGTCCTCCTAATTGACTGACAAGGCCATTGTATCTACCACCTGCACCAATTACGTTGTTAGAACCAAAGCCATCCACCTTTGCTTCAATTTCAAATACTGTGTGATTATAATAATCTAGTCCTCTAACAATTTTTGGATTAATAGTATACTCTATTTGCATAATATCTAAGTATTCTTGAACTTTTTTAAATCTAGTTCTACTCTCTTCATTTAAATAATCTAGAGTTGTTGGAGCATTTTTTAAATATTCGTTATCAGCATCTACTTTACAATCTAAAATACGAAGAGGATTCTTTTCGTAACGTTCTTGACAATCATTGCAAAAATTACCTATATGTGGTCTAAAATACTCAATTAATGCTTCACGATACTTTTTTCTACTTTCATTATCTCCTAAACTATTTAAATTAACTTTTATTTCCTTTAAGCCAAGCATTTTGTATAAATTAACTGCTGCACTTATTATTTCAGCATCGCACAATGGATCATCGCTGCCAAGAATTTCCATACCAAATTGAGTAAGCTCTCTGTCTCTTCCAGATTGTGGTCTTTCATAGCGATACATCGTTCCATTATAATATACTTTTACTGGTTGATTAGGATCACCATACATTTTATTTTCAATATAACTTCTAACAACACCGGCTGTACCCTCTGGTCTTAAGGTAATCTTTCTACCACCTTTATCTTCAAAATCATAACTTTCTTTTGTAACAATATCTGTTGTATCCCCTATTCCTCTATGGAATAACTCTGTTGCTTCAATTATTGGAGTACGAATATAATTATAATTATACTTTTCCATTAAAGAATCAATTACACTCTCAACATACTTCCAAATCTTAGCTTGTCTTCCAGTTATGTCATTACAACCTTTTTGTCTCTTTATCATAATACCTCCTCCTAAAATAAAAAGATGCCACTTTTTAAGGACGAATATATCCGTTGTGCCACCTTATTTACATCTTTATAACTTATAACGTAGTAATACGTACTTCTAATTCATGAGACGTCTTTCCCAATTCATTCTTAAGTATTTACACCAGCCATACTCTCTCTTTAAAGAAATTCAAGATACTTTTTCTCAAGAAGTTATATATATTATATGTTTTTTTATTGATACTTTCAAGTAAAATTTTAAAGGGATTAAAGATTATTTTAGAAAATCATCTATTGTCATTAACCTATCATCTATTTCATCCAGATTAATAGTATCTTTTTTTGGTATATGTTTGACTACCTATAGAATGCCTATCTGTAATTGGTAATTCAGTTAACTTAATTGTATTTATATCCTGATTTTTTAAACCAATATATTTTTTAGAATCTTCAATAAATGTTTTTAATATTTGATATGGATTAGATTTAACATCTCTTATTACTTGAATTCCACGGCGAGCTCTACTAGATTCTTCAAATTCACTAAGTCTAACTCTCTTTCCTGTTCCTTTAGTAGTTATGATTGCGATAAATTCATCTTTTGTATATGAGAAATTATTGACAGATACTAAATAGTCATCTTTTAATTTCATTGCTTTAACGCCAGTCGCCTTAGAGCCAACTATTGGTATCTCACTAACTTTAAAACTTAATCCATAACCAGTATTAGTAGTTAAAAATATTGATTCACTTTTTTCTTCTATTACACTAATTAATTCATCATCATCTTTTAATTTCATACAACTTGTTACTTTATTATATCTTTGTAGTTTAAAGTCACTTAGTCTTGTACGTTTAATTAAACCATTTTTAGTAGTTAAAATTAAATTAATATTGCTTGTAAAGTCATAAGCAGGAATTGATGATACAACTTCTTCTCCAGGAGCAAGAGCTATAATATTAGAAACATGTTTAGGCATATCTTTCCATTTTAGATCAGGTATTAAATGTACTGGTATATGTAAATAGTTTCCAAATGTTGTAAATAAAAGAATAGTATCAAGAGTTGTCATTTCATATAAACCTAAGATATAATCATTGTCTTTCATTACTAAATCTTCTGGATTAGACGAAGTATAGCTTCTAAATGAAGTACGTTTTACATAACCATCTTTAGTTACTAACACAACAACATCTTCCTTAGGAATCATAGCTTTTTCATCTATTTCTATTTTAGTTACTTCTTCCTTTATTTTAGTACGACGAGGATCATCATATTCTTTTTTAATTAATTTTAATTCTGTTGTCATAACATGTTTTAATGCCTCTGGATTTTCAAGTATTTGTGTCCAAATAGCAATTTTTTTCTTTAAATCTTCAATCTCTGTTTGAACATCTATTATATCTGTATTAGTTAATCTATATAGTTGCATTTCAACAATATACTTAGCTTGTTCATAGTTAAAATCATATTCTTTTTGTAAATTTTCAATAGAATCAGCCTTATTTTTACTGGCTCTAATAGTTCTAATAACATCATCTAATATTGATAAAGCTCTAATTACTCCTTCTAAAACATTCAAACGTGCCTCAGCTTTTTCTTTATCATACTTAGTTCTACGTGTAACTACTTCTTTTTGATGAGCAATAAAAGCATCAAGTATTTCTAAAATACCAACATATTTGGGTCTCCTATTTACAATCGCAACCATATTAAAATTATAATTTGTTTGTAAATCAGTATTTTTATATAAATATTTTAATATTAAATCAGCATTAGCTCCCTTTTTTAAGTCAATTACAAGTCGAGCCATATTTTCATAATCTGATTCATCTATTACATCATTTATACCATCTATTTTTTTATCTAATTTTATTTCAATTATTTTTTTGGTTAATTGATCTTTTACAATACCATAGGGAATAGAATGAATAATAATTTGCTTATGAGATTTTTCTTCTACTATTTCACAATCTGCTCGAAGGACTACTTTTCCCTTTCCTGTTGTATAAGCTTTTATTAAGTCTTCTTTTCCTTCTATTACACCACCTGTTGGGAAGTCTGGTGGATTTTCAATTCTATGAATTGTTGCATCAACAACTTCTCCTAAATTATGAGTTGGAATATTTGTAGCATATCCTGCAGAAATTCCTTGAGATCCATTAACTAAAAGATTAGGAAATCTAGCTGGTAAAACAGTTGGCTCAAGTTCAGTATCATCAAAGTTATAAGCCATTTCTACGGTATCTTTAGAAATATCTTCTAACATTGTCTCAGCAATTTTTGATAGTCTTGCTTCAGTATAACGCATAGCTGCTGGTCCATCACCATCAATTGATCCATTATTTCCATGAATATCAACAAATGTCTTACGCATTTTCCAAGATTGAGATAAATGAATTAAAGCATCATATATTGATGAATCACCATGTGGATGAAAGTTACCCATAATATAACCAACAGCCTTAGCGCTTTTTTGGTAAGGCTTATTATAAGTATATCCT
>CACYRE010000103.1 GCA_902776735.1 uncultured Erysipelotrichaceae bacterium
CTAAAACTCCTTTTGCATGCAATAATTTATTTGATAAGGCAGCAAATTATATTAAACCTGCCGAAAATTATCTATTGACTTTTACCAGATGTTCTTTTATTTATTTAATTTTTATCTTAGAAAATACTTCTCCAATATTTTCATTTATTTCTAAAGCATTAACTATATTTAATTTTTCTTTGTTTATAACAACTAAGTTTTTTCCTCTAAAATAATTTATTAGTCCAGCTGCAGGATAAACATTAAGTGATGTTCCACCTACTATTAATGTATCACATTTGCTTATTTTTTCAATTGATCCTTCTACAACATCTTCTGGTAAAGCCTCTCCATATAAAACAACATCTGGTTTTATTACTCCACCACATTCACATAAAGGTATTTCTTTTTTGTCTTTAAATTTTAACATATAATCTAAATTATATTCTTTTGAACATTTAGTACAGTAATTTTTATAAATTGTTCCATGGACATTATAAACATTATGTGATCCAGCCATCTCGTGCAATCCATCTATATTTTGTGTAACAATAGCTTTTAATTTACCAGCATCTTCTAACTCTTTTAATTTCTTATGACAAGCATTTGGTAAAACCTCAGTATTAACTAGCTTATCAAAATAAAATTCATAAAACTCTTTGGTATGATAGTAAAAAAATTCATGAGATAACATATATTCTGGATTATACTTATATTTTTGTTTATAAAGACCATCCTTAGATCTAAAATCAGGTATACCACTTTCTGTAGAAACTCCTGCTCCACCAAAGAAAACAATATTATTAGAATTATTTATAATTTCTTGTAATTCATTTATTTTATCCATAAAAGCCTCCTAATTTTAATTTTCTTTATACATTTTTAACATTTCTTTTATATTTATATGAGATCCATAATTAATAATGGCATTACTATATATTTTTATAGAAACATATGAAATTAATGAGATTGATATTATTAATACAATTAAGGATATTATTAAATCTAAGGTGCTTGCTGTTCCCATTAAAAAGTGTACTGGCATACAAAAAACACTTGAAATTGGTAATATTTTAGCAAGAAGTGATAAATTGCTATTAGGATTCATAAGTGTAAAATATGCTAGATAAAAACCTACAACAGCAATAAAACTTACTGGCATATCAGCTGTTTGAATATCTTCTGGTTTTGAAACTAATGAACCTGTTAAAGCATACAAAAAAGCATAGAAGAAATATCCTAATATAAAATAAATAAAAGTAATTATAACTAAAGAAAAGTCAAATGTTGAAGTACCTAAATATTTTTCTATAATACTAGCATCTAAAAATAATTTGGCTGATATAAAAACCGTCAAGGAGACTAAGACCAACTGACAAAAACCTACTAGAGCACAACCAAATGTTTTACCAATAATTATATTACTTGGACTAGTAGAAGTTGCTATGGTCTCAATTATCTTACTAGTTTTTTCTGTAGTAATAGATGATGATACTTGAATGGCTAAATAAAATACAGCAAAAAATAGTATCATTGATAAAATCATCATAAATAACATATTACCTTTAGTTTCTTTTTTAGTTGAGATAATTTTATAATCAACTTTAGGGTAAATTTTTGCTAATTCATCACTACTTATATTTAATTTATTAATTTCAATAGTTTGATAAGTATTTGTAAGTATGGCATCTAAGTCACTTGGAAAAGCATCCATCAAAGTTGTATTATCATCTAAATATTCATAAGTGATATGATTATTAGAAGACAAAATAATATGTACTCCTGAATCTATTTTTCCAGCATTAATTTTTTTGCTTATACTTTTAATACTATCAGTACTAATCTTTAAAATAGTATTATTATATTTATAATTATTTAAAACATCTTTAAATATATTAGTATCATCTTTTATTAAAATTATTTTATCTTTACTCTTATTATAATGATTCATTATTCTTGGTACATTAAAGCTTACTATTATTGATAATAAGATTAAGATAGTCGATATAATTATAACTTTCTTATGAATTAATTGATTAAAAGTAAATTTAGTTACTATCCAAATATCCCTCATTTTTATCACCTACTTTTTCAATAAATATTTCATTTAGACTTGGTCTTTCTAGTTCAAATTTAATTATTTTTATCTTATTATCTACTAAATTTTCTAATAATTTATAAGCAGCCTCTTCGGAAGTAATTGCTACTTCATAGATGTTTTCATGACAACTATTAATAGTAAGTTTATATTTATTTAAATATTTTTTTATATCTTCATTAGTTTCTATAAATAGTTTATTTATGGGATAAGAATTTCTAATTTCTTTTAAATTTTATTAAATCTGTACAAAATTCTTCTATAGTATACATCTCATGAGCTGACATTATTATATACTTACCTTGTTTCACTAAGTTTAGTATTACTTCTTTAATTAGTTTAGAATTAACTGGATCTAGTCCACTAAATGGTTCATCTAAGACTATTAAATCTGGATTATGAATAATAGCCATCATAAATTGAATTTTTTGTTGATTTCCTTTTGATAATTTATCTGGTGTTAAGTTTAAATATTCAGTTACTTTTAATATTTTAGCCCATTTATTAATGTTTTTTATTGCGAAATCTTTCTTCATTCCTTTAAGTTCAGCAAAATATAATAGTTGAGTAATTATTTTTGATTTAGGGTATAAGCCTCGTTCTTCTGGTAAATAACCAAAATTTACTTTCTTCCGGTCAACTTNNNNTAAAATATTTAAAATCATTCTAATAGTTGTAGTTTTACCAGCTCCATTAGTTCCAAGTAAGCCAAAGATACATGGTTTATCCAATATAAATGATAAATTATCAACAACTTTTTTATTACCATATGATTTAGAAATATTATTTACACATAAACTCATTTTTACCTCACAAATAATTTTTATTTACAATTTTATTTTATCATAGAAATCATTTAGAAACATTATAATTATTTAAAACAAATAAAAAATAGTAGTTCTAGTTACTAGCAGTATATTATGTATACAGATAATAACATCTACTATATATTTTTTTGTACTATGTACAAAGGATAAAACTTGTTTTCTAAGTCTTATATTAATAAACCTTAATTTATTAATTATAGTTGCAAAGAAATCTGTGGCGAGGCGTGAGCTACTCTATTCAGGATTTCAGACTCTCGGGAACGTATTCGTAGCAGCCCTGACTTGAATCCATAATCTCTAATTCTAATAATTCTTGCTCAGAATCAAAATAGTTATAAATATTATTTTTATCATAATAAATGTTTGGAAGCATGTTAAATGCTATAATATTTAAAACTCTATTATAATCCTCATAAGCTCGAGTTATACCAAACAAATGTATATTGTCATATTTTACTATAGGACAAAGTGTAGGCCTCTCGCTATTATTTTTGCAATTTTCGATTTCTTTTTCTAGATAATCTTTTATTTTTATTTTTTTATTATTATAACTTATAGTAGTACTATCAGTTATATTATTATAATCACTATCTAGGTATTCTTCCCAGGTCATTCCTTTTCTATATTTATATAAAGCTTTTACTTTAGTAAGACGCTCCAAAGGAGTTGTTCCATTGGCTATTCCATCATTTCTATAAGTTTCATAACAAAATTCACTTGGTTTTTCTATCTCAACATGGGAGTCTATTGTAACCTTTATTGTATCAAGTGCTCTTGTTGCGAGTGGGATTAGAATTAATCCAAGTATTAATACTTTTAAACTATTTTTAATATTCTTTGTCTTTAAGAAATAAAATGCTACTACACATGTAATTATAATTAGTAAAGTATTCACTCCATATCTTTGAAGTATTGTACTAGGATTAGTTATTTCATCACTTAAATTTAAACTCATCGCATTATCTTCTATAAATTTTCCATCAGTTAATTTATCACTTGGTACTTCTTTAGTATAAGTAATTGTAACTAACATTTCTTCTTCACTATTTGCTTTTATAATATCTGATCCATCATCATACTTA
>CACYRE010000104.1 GCA_902776735.1 uncultured Erysipelotrichaceae bacterium
CCATAATTCTTTTCTTGCAATAACATCTAAACCAAGTGTAGGTTCATCTAAAAATAATATTTTAGGATCATTAATTAAGCTTATTGCAATAGATACTTTTCTTTGCCATCCACCAGATAAAGTTTTTGATCTTTTGTTTAATACTTCATCTAATTTAAACATTTTAATTAATTCATTAATCTTTTTATCTTTATCTTTTATCTGATAAACTCCAGCCATAAATTCTAAGTTTTCTTTTACGGTTAAATTTGGAGCAATAGCAGTTTCTTGTGGTGAAACATTTAATATTTCTTTTATTTTAAATATATCTTTTTTCATATCCATATCAAGGATTTTAATACTTCCAGAAGTTGGTAATATTAATCCTGATAACATTTTAATTGTTGTAGTTTTTCCAGCACCATTAGTTCCTAAAAGTGCAAATAATTCACCTTGTTTAATATTTAAATCTATTCCATTTACTGCAATTTTATCTTTAAACTTTTTAGTTAATTTCTTTGTTTCAATTGAATACATATTATTTACCATCTGGCATAATTTTATCCATAGTATCTTCTAATACTTCAGATTTAACAATAGCCATTCCTTTCTTTTTATCACATAAAACTACAACAGTATCTCCAGGTTTAATATCAAACATATCTCTTGCTTCTTTAGGAATTACTATTTGTCCTTTTTCTCCAACTTTAGCAATACCTATACAAAAGTAAAGCATCGCAAGATTACTAAAAAAAGATGAGATTTCTCTCATCAGTTGGAACGGGAATATCTTAATCTTACGAGCATTACTTATTTTTTGTATTCGCTCTTTTTTTCAATCTTAAAACTAAATTATCATTTGATTTATTTATATTATCTTTTTGTTTATTTATCTTCATGTAATTATTAATAATAGCTAATAAGCCAATTCCTACTCCTGAACCTAATAAATAAGATGCTGCAACTTCAAAATTGAATATATCTGAAGAAAAATTAAATTCATTAATAATAACTGCCAAAACAATAAAAATGAATGATAAAGTAAATGCACCATTAATCTTTTTTATTTTCTTTATTTCTTCAACTGTATTATACTCTAACAATTTATCAATTGTAGTTTTTAATTCTTCAAGTTCTTCTTTATTAAGTTTTCTTCCATTTAGCAATTCTGCAACACTAACATCTAATTCATTGGCAACCAAACTTATTAAACTTAAATCTGGTAATCTTCTACCATTTTCCCAATTTGATATAGCTCTATCAGTCACACCTAATTTTTCTGCCAATTCTTGTTGAGTTATATTTTTTTCCTTACGACATTCAGCAATAAACTTTCCAATATTCTCTTGATTCATTATTATCCCTCTTTTCATAAATAATTATAACAAGTTTTTAATGTGGTGTAACCAAACATAACGTGGAGTTTAACTTATATATTTATTTTATCATAAATTTGTACTTTTCTTGAATTTAGATTGATTGCAATATTACTAAAAAAAGATGAGATTATTTCTCACCTTAATGTACGTGAATATCTTAATATTCTGATTGTTTTATTTTTCTCTTTTTATAAATAATATTATTAATATAACTGTAATTATAATAATTAATAATGGTGCTATTCTAAAAAATATCCACTCAAATGAGTGCCATAATGTTCCAATAACAGACCATTCAGGATTACCATAATCCCATGTTAAATATGGGCTACCTAATAGTGCTAATAAAACGAAGAAAAATATTAAACATATGTCTATTATTAATAATACCATAATTTTTCTTTTTCTTTTTTGTTTTTGACTAATTGATAATTGTTCATTAATAACTTCCAATTTTTCAGATATTACTTTTAAATCATTTGTTTCTTTTTCTTCTATACTTTCTCCAAGAATTTCACTAACTGGTGTTTCAAAAAGTTCTGATATTGTTACTAGCATTTCAGCATCTGGAACTGATAAACCTGTTTCCCATTTAGAAATAGTTTGTCTTACGACATTTAACTTAATACTTAATTCTTCTTGTGAAAGTCCTTTGTTCTTTCTTAATGTTTTTAGATTATCTTTTAACATATTACATTTTCTCCTTTCAACAAGTTCAGTTTATTACAAATATGCCGTTGCTACAAGCAATGTATTTTAACATTTAGTTTTGCTATTGATTTCAAATAAAAATTAACATTTTATACTACTATTATACCACACAAAAACGGATTCTCATCCGTTCTGTACATCTTAATCTTACACTCTAAATTTATCCATTTTATTATTAAATTTCTTATATAATAATTTATAGCATAATAATCCGAATACAACACCTAATGTATTTAAAATCAAATCATCTACATCAGTTCCTCTTGTTAAAAATAATTGACATATCTCTATAAACAAAGATGAACAAAATCCTACAACAATTACTTTTTTATCAGATACCTTCCATAATAATGGAATAATAAATCCAAATGGCATAAATAAAATTATATTACCTAAAAAATTAATTAGAAAATAATTTATATAACCATTAACAAATACTTCATTATATGTTTCAAATAGTACTTTAAATGGAATCAAGTTAGTTTCATGAATACCACTTTTTACAATTTTAAATCCTCCAATTCCAGTTTCAAATTTTGGAATTATTGTTTGTGATGCTAATCCTACAACAAATATTACAAACAAGAATAGGACAACTTCATGATGCCAATTTAGTTTCTTGTGTTTACTTTTTAAATAAACGAATCTAATTAATAGATAAATAGGAATTGTAATTACCATGTATGGAATCATATTTACTATGTATCCTAATATAGCTCTCATATTAAATTATCACCACCAATTCTTCTAAATAAATTATACTACTTTTTTGCAAATTCTCATATAGTTATGAATTAAATATTTAAAAATCGAAATGATCGGAATATTCGTATACTGAGTATGTAGGAATTTTTATTATTTACTTATTTTTTCTTTGATTGCGGCCTGAATTGCAGTATAACTCGCATCA
>CACYRE010000105.1 GCA_902776735.1 uncultured Erysipelotrichaceae bacterium
TTCATGAACTCTATAAATAAATGGTAAATTCATAAAATAAATATGAGTTGCAACACATTCATTAGCTGCAATCATAAAATCTTCAATTAACTTTTCTCCCTTACCTCTATCTCTTAATACAACATCAGTTGGAACACCTTTATTATCTACTAATACTTTAGCTTCATCTACTTCAAAATCAATATAACCTCTTTTTACCTTAGCTTTTCTAAGTATAACAGCTAATTCTTCCATTAATCTTAATTTATCCGCAAACTCTTCATATCCTTCTGGTACAATATTTTTTTCAAGTATACTATTTACTTTTTTATAAGTCATTTGCTTTCTAGATCTAATTACACTTGGAAATATTTCAAGAAATAGCTAAACGATCAACTCCCGGATTTAAAGAACAAATACCATTAGACAATTCATGTGGAAGCATCGGAATAACTCTATCCACCAAATAAACACTGGTACCTCTTTCAAGTGCTTCATTGTCAAGTGGACTACCTTCTTTTACATAATATGAAACATCAGCAATATGAACACCTAGTTTATAATGACCATTAGAAAGTCTTTCAACACTAATAGCATCATCTATATCTTTAGTATCATCACCATCTATTGTAAAAATCATTTCATCTCTTAAATCACGGCGCCCTTCTAAATCACTTTGATAGACCTGCATTGGTAATTTACTAACTTCATTTTTTACATCATCTGGAAAATCAACATTAATATTATATTTATAAACAATGGATAAAATATCAACTCCCGGATCATTGACATGACCTATTATTTCTACAACATGACCAATACATCTATTATTTCCTAATTGTTTATCTATTTTAACTACTACTTTATGACCATCAACAGCATTCAAACTATTTTCTTTAGGTATCTCAATATCAAGCTTAATTTTAGAATCATCTAAAGTTATATGCCCTAAACCATTCTTATCAAAATTAATTAAACCAATATATTTATTAATCTTTCTCTCAATAATTTTAAGTACTCTTCCCTCGATTCTATCAATATTCATTTTACTTGTAATTTCAACAACTACTACATCATCATGAATTGCTCCATTCATATTATCGGCAGAAACATAAACATCATCAGTCAATCCATCTACTTCAACAAAACCAAAACCCTTTTTATTAGCTCTCATAATACCTTTACGTAAATGACTATTTTCAAGCATCATATATTTATCCTTATTAGAATGATAAATAATAACATCATCTTCTAACTTTCTTAATTCATCACTAAGTTCTTTAAGCTCATCAACTGTATTTAAATTCAATTTATCTTTTAATTCATAAATATCTAAAGCCCTATCAGAATTTTTTAATACATTAATTATCTTATCTCTCATTATTTCACCTCTATTGTAGTATGATTACTAATTATATTATACTTTATTTTTCTACATATAACAATTTATTTACAAAATAAAAAGGACTAAGTCCTTATATAAACATAGAAACTAAACAAATAACAAAGAATGCTAAACCAAGTACCATCGTAATACGTGTAATAACTAACTCTGATCCTCTTTCTTTTCTATTAGAAAACAACTCACTTTGTCCACCAGAGATAATTTGTGGTCCATCTTCTGATTTACTACTTTGTAACAAAACAATAATTATTAATAAAATTGAAATTATTAACAGTGCAATTTCCATTTAATCCCTCCGTCTAATAAACATTATTATGATATCACACAAATAAATTAAAATCAAATATATTTATATATAAAAAACTATAAGTCAATATTTTCTACCTCATCAGAATTTCTATATTTAACTTCAACGACTCCATCTTCTATTTTTTTACCTACAACTATTCTTTTTGGTATTCCAATTAGATCCATATCTTTAAATTTAACTCCAGCTCTCACATCTCTATCATCTAAAATAACATCTAATCCTTCTTTTATATATTTTTCATATAAATTATTTGCAACTTTTACTTGTTTTTCATCTTTAGGATTAACTATTATGATTGCTAAATCATATGGAGCAATAACCTTTGGAAAAATAATACCATTTTCATCATGATTTTGTTCAACAACAGCTGCCATTATTCTAGCAATACCAATTCCGTAGCAACCCATGTAAACAGGTTTTAGTTTATTATCTATATCAGTAAAATAAAGCCCCATAGACTCTGAATACTTAGTGCCAAGTTTAAATGTATTACCAACTTCTATACCATGCTTAAAATCAAGCTTATGCCCACAAATAGGACAAACATCATCTTCACTAACATTACGAATGTCACCAACCATATCATACTTAAAATCATCTAAATTAGTATTAATATAATGATAATCAGTTTTATTTGCTCCAACTAAGAAATTCTTCATACCTAAAACTTCATTATCAATAATTACAGGTATATCTAAACCAATTGGTCCAGCAAAACCAACACTAGCTTTAGTAACTTCTTCATCTTCTTCAATTGAAGCCATCAAAACACTCTTTGCCTTTAATAATTTAGAAATCTTATATTCATTAATTTCCCTATCTCCTCTAATCATAAAAGCATAAAATTTATCATCAACTTTATAAATTAAAGTCTTACAAGTAT
>CACYRE010000106.1 GCA_902776735.1 uncultured Erysipelotrichaceae bacterium
GAAGTTCATATAAACTCAAATAAATATTCAGTAAATTATATAATTAATTTTAGTATTAAAAATATAAATTCCACAGATTTTGTGGATTACATGAGTAAAAATAATATTTGTCTATCAGCTAAAACTTCTTGTTGCCCAGTAGATACTCCATCTAAATTAGTTTATGCTCTAACTAAAAGTAAAGACTTATCCACAACTTCTGTTAGAATTAGTTTATCTCATCTTACAACAGAAAAAGAAATATCTGAATTTTTAAAAATATTTGATAATTTTTATAAGGAGAAAATCAATGGAAAAATATAAAGAAATAGAAAGAAGTATTATTAAAACTTATCGAAAAGATATTTGGTCTAGATTTATTAAAGCCGTAATTGAGTATAGATTAATAAATGAAGGCGATAATATTATGGTTTGTATTAGTGGAGGAAAAGATTCTTTTTTACTTGCTAAGTGTATTCAAGAATTACAAAGACATGGTAAATATAAATTTAATGCTCATTATGTGGTAATGGATCCAGGTTATAGCGATTTTAATAGATCATTTATTAAAGATAATGCCAAAATTTTAAATGTTCCAATAGAAATATTTAAAAGTGATATCTTTGATGTTGTAGAAAAAATTGGCGGTAAAAGTGCCTGCTACATGTGTGCTAGAATGAGAAGAGGAGCCTTATATAAAAAAGCTCAAGAACTTGGGTGCAATAAAATTGCTTTAGGTCATCATTTTGATGATGTAATTGAGACTACTCTTATGTCAATGTTTTATGCATCAGAAATAAAAACAATGATGCCGAAACTTCATTCTGAAAACTATAAAGGAATTGAACTTATCAGACCTCTTTATTTAGTGCATGAGCAAGCAATTATTACTTGGCGTAATCACCATGACTTAACTTTTATTAATTGTGCTTGTCGTTTTACTGAAGGATGTTCTTTAATAAATGATGGTACAAGTAAAAGAAAAGAAGTAAAGGACTTAATAAAAAAGCTAAGAAAGAAGTCTCCTAATATTGATGAACATATATTTAAAGCCCTAGACAATGTAAGTAGTGAATGTATTCTTGGTTGGCGAATAGGAAAAAATCATTATTCTTTCTTAGATAATTATGACAATCAAAAAAGGAGCTAAACTACGGCTCCTTAATCTATATACAGAGGATCTTCACACTACATAGTGAACCTTCCTCACTAATAATATATGTAATTATTTAAAAAAAATACTAAGTTTGTATAAAAAATATAAATTATGTTAAAATAATAAAGAAATAATAAGTAGAGGAGAACTATATGAACTATTATAACTTAAAAAAAGTATTAGAAGAAAACTTAAATAAAATAAATAATTTATGGAGGTCACTTTGACTTAGATAGTAAAATAAAACATATTAAAGAATTAGAAAAAGATACAGAAGACTTAAATTTTTGGAATGATCGTGATCATGCAGAAAAAATAATTTCTGAATTAAATGAGGAAAAGTCTCTTGTTGAACAAGTAAAAAACTTAAAAGAAGAAATAGCTTCTAATTTAGAACTAATCGATTTACTTTCTGAGTCTAACGATGAGTCTTCATTTAATGAAATTAATGAAAGCACAGAAGAAATAAATAAGAATGTTGAAAAATTAAATAAATTACTATTATTAAGTGGCCCTTATGATAAAAACGATTGTATCTTAGAAATACATCCAGGAGCTGGAGGAACAGAGTCCTGCGATTGGGCTAGTATGTTATATAGAATGTATACAAGATGGTGTGAAAAGCGGGGATTTAAAATAACTATTCTCGACTATCAAGAAGGAGAAGAAGCTGGTATTAAAAGTGTTTCATTACTTATAAAAGGACTATATGCCTATGGCTATTTAAAAGGAGAAAAAGGAGTTCACAGATTAGTTAGACTTTCTCCGTTTGATTCTAATAATAGACGTCATACTTCTTTTGCCTCTGTTGAAGTAACACCTGATATTGATATTGATAATAATATTGAAATAGATGAGAAAGATTTAAAAATTGATGTTTTTAGATCAACTGGAGCAGGAGGACAAGGCGTAAATACTACTGATTCAGCGGTCAGAATAACACACTTACCTACTAAAATTGTAGTAACTTGTCAAAACGAAAGAAGCCAAATTCAAAATAAAGAACAAGCTCTACGTGTTCTAAAAAATAAATTACTATTATTAAAAATAGAAGAACAAGAAAAAGAATTAAATAAAATTAAAGGTGACCAAGCAAATATTAATTTTGGTTCTCAAATTAGAAGTTATGTAATGCACCCATATTCTA
>CACYRE010000107.1 GCA_902776735.1 uncultured Erysipelotrichaceae bacterium
CCCAATCCCCAATCCCCAATCCCCAATCCCCATCCCCAATCCCCATGTATTACTTTTAATTATTTTTAATAAAACAAATTAATAAAATTTTTTAAAAATAAATTATTTAATTAATTCAAATTAAATTTTTTTTATTGTTTTAAGAAATTAAATAATAATAATTTTTGAATATATGTCAGCGAATTATTTTTTTATTCAATTTAATAACGATATAAATTATCATCTGACATATAATTGTTATCAGTGATTCTGACATAAGTTCTTACTGGTTTCTTGCATTTAGTGGATCTCAAAATACAAATGATAATAACAATAACAATAACCGCGAAAACGAATAAGAAAGTATATAAAGTAGTTGGCTCTTTTTCAACAACATAATTAATATATCCTTCCTTTTCTTGATATTCTTCATTTTCTTCTTCTACTTTCCTTTGTTCAACTTCTAATTCATTAAGAGAATAATCATCTAAAGAATGGATTGAATAATGAGCCCATTTGAGATATATTTTTCCTGGTTCATTAATATCAAAATGACAATTTACTGAAAAAGTGCCATTTCCTTGACATTCGAAATTGAATAAATAGCAATCTTCTAAGTCATCATTTTCAGGTCCGATTAAACCTTTTATTTTTTCGTTTTTAGGTAAAGATTCTGACAAGATCAAAGTAATAGATTCTCTTTCGAAATTAAGATAATGAACATAATAGTATAATTCATCCAATAAATTTGTATTAATATATTTGAATTCAGCTAAAGGTTCTGGGTCGATATCTTCTTCTGTATTATAAATATTTTCTGAATAATATATACTATAATCTTCATTATCTTTCAAGAATAAGTAATCATCAATATCACATTCGGATGTTTCTTCATCAACTGTATAGCAACGAACCATAATTGCTTCTTCCTTTTCGTTTTGGATAATAAAAGGTGGTAAATTACGACTAAGCATATAGTTTACTCCCCATCCTTGAAGTTTTTCCAATTGAGCGGGGGAATCAACTAAAGAAACTTTTACTTTTTTTCCTAAGGAAATAGCTTGTTTAACAGTGGCTTCGTCGACATTTATTCCAAATGAATAAATAACACGTTTGCAATCTTTAAAGGAGTCTTTAACTTTATCCAATTCAGCTTTATCTTGAAGTATTACTGCAACGGTAATATTTTTCTTGACTGCTTGTAATTTTGATAATATTTTAGAATTCGCTTCAAATATGATTGAATCTGTCATATTAAATTTTTCGACTAAAGAAAACATTATTTTTATGTATTCTGAATTGGTTCCGAAATATTTATCATAATCTAAATGGTCTAAATTTAAATCTATTATAACATCATTTTTTTTACATAAAACTAATAATTCGGCAAAAGTCATTACTTTCTCATCTTGGAAATTTTTATCGAATTTACTTCCGAAATTAAGTTTTTCTAGTTGCTCAAAAGTTCTACTAGACACAGCACCTTTTCCATTAGAAATTTTTTCTAACATATCATCATCGCAAATAACAGGCATATTATCTGAAGTAAATCTAAGATCAGCATTAATTATATGGTAGCCTCTTTTAATAGCTTCAGAAAAACCTTGTAAAGTGCTTGGAGGTAAGTGATCATGTAAACCAACGTGAGGAATTATATTATTTAATTCAATAAATTTATTAAAACCATCTTTTGGTTTTTGTAAAACTTTTTTTTTACTTCTGACTATATATAGGTATCCGCCTGAAACCATATGACCATCTGTTTCCACAGTTATTTTATGATGATCGCGATATAATTTTTCCTCTATATCAATCTCTGGCTCAAATATTAAAGAAACTCTTTTATCGTCTTCTAAGATATCATTTTCATCAAAGGTTATATGGGAGTCTGTTTTGTTATAGTAGAAATAATAGTGATTATGAAGATTGAAATTCTCTTCTCTTTTCGAATAGCATTCAATTATATCGAAATAGGTACTAAAGCAATGTAATTCATATTCTTTATCATCTTCTTCAGATAATAAATAAGCTTTAAATGATACGTCACTTTCTAAAGAATCGTAGGTCTTAATTAAGACTTTGACTACTGAGTAATTATTGTAAGTTAATTCATAAGTAATAGATTCTATATTTATATTATTTGGATCTTCGTTATCGTCACATTTTAAGATTGAGAAGATTGCTAAGAAAGCCACAAATAAAAAAAGTTTCCTCATTTTTTAATAATATATATTAATTATGATTAATATTTATTTATTTAAAAAATAATAATTTTTTAATTAATTAATAAATTTTTTTTTCAT
>CACYRE010000108.1 GCA_902776735.1 uncultured Erysipelotrichaceae bacterium
ATAAATCTAACTCCTACTTGATAATTAGTATTTAAACTCAAAGACTGAGTTAAAACACTTAGATTAGTAGTAGCATAAGTACTTCCTGCTAAACCAACTGCCATTGATCCAACAACAACTAATGCTGCAACAATCTTATCATATCCCATAAGAAAAATAATTGAAACAATAAATGGAATAAATATAGCAAATGCTATTTGTAAACCACAAATTGAAACACCAAAAGCAAGTAAGATAGAAACAATAATTAAAAATAAATATTCCTTTCCCTTAAAAGCTTTAGCAAATCTTTCTAAGTAGTTATGATATGCTGGAATTTTATTTAAAACTCCATAAAAACCACCAACTAGAATTAAAAATAAAGCAATATATCCAAAATATGATAATGAAGTAAATGGATAATTAGCTAAATCAAATAATCCCATTTGAACGCGTCCCTGCTCTTGATACGTACTTGAAAAATTTGCAGCTGGTAAAATCCAAGAAAGTAACAAGAAACACAAAATTACTATTAGAACGACTTTCACTGTATTATGTTTTTTCATAAATTTTCCTCCCATGATAATTATAACTATTATTTCCTTAGTTTACAAGCATTTACACAATTTTTAAGTGAAATTTTTGTGAAAAGAGAAAAAGATTAAGTATAATAGTCACTTAATCTTTTAATATAATTTTGCTCCTGCAGGAATATGAGCATCAACAAGTAATAAATGCAATTCTTCTTTACCATTTTTTTCATTAACTGCTGATATAAGCATTCCACAAGAATCAATTCCCATCATTTTTCTTGAAGGTAAATTAACAATTGCTATAGCAGTTTTGCCAATTAAATCTTCAGGCTCATAATAATCTTTTATTCCACTTAATATAGTTCTAGGAGTACCAGTACCATCATCTAATGTAAATTGAAGTAATTTTTTACTCTTAGGAACTTCTTTACAATCAAGTATTTTTACAGCTCGAAAATCTGACTTACTAAAAGTATCAAAATCAACATAATCACTAAATAATGGTTCGATTTTAACTCCAGAAAAATCAATTTTTTCATGAGAATCATTGTTTGATAATTTAGCACCCATTTTCTTATCCAATAATTTCATTGTTGGAAAAAGTAAAACATCACGAATAGACTCTTGCTCTGTAAATAGCATAATCATTCTATCAATTCCATACCCAATTCCACCAGCTGGAGGCATACCATATTCAAGAGCTTCTACAAAGTCATAATCAATATCATTTGCTTCATCATTACCCATTTCTTTTTCAGAAAGTTGAGCTTTAAATCTTTCTAATTGATCAATTGGATCATTTAATTCGGTATAAGCATTAGCACATTCATGTCCTGAAATAAAAAGTTCAAATCTTTGTGTAAATCTAGGATCATCTGGATCTTTTTTAGTAAGTGGACTAATCTCAATTGGATGTCCATATAAAAATGTTGGTTCAATTAATGTCTCTTCAACATATTTTTCAAAAAATTTATTAACAATATGTCCATATTGTTTTTCATGTGCCTCAAGAATAATATCATGTTCACTAGCTAATTTTAAACATTCATCTAAATCAGTAATTTTCTTAAAATCAATTCCTGTTTTTTCTTTTATGGCATCAGTCATAGAAATTCTTTTCCATTTTCCAGAAAGTTCTACATCATATCCTAAATAATGAAATTTAGTTTTTCCACATACTTCTTTAGCAATAGTTTGATACATTCTCTCAGTTAAATCCATCATGCCCTCTAAATCAGAGTATGCTTGATAAGCTTCCAACATAGTAAACTCCGGATTATGTTGAGGATCCATTCCCTCATTTCTAAAAGTTCTGCCTATTTCATAAACTCTTTCCATTCCACCAACAAGTAATCTCTTAAGATTTAATTCGAGAGCTATTCTTAAATACATATCAATATCTTGAGCATTATGATGTGTAATAAATGGCCTAGCAGAAGCTCCAGTAAGTAAAGTTGTTAATATTGGAGTTTCTACTTCTACAAATCCCTGATTATCTAGATATTTCTGAATACATCTAATTATTTTAGGTCTCATAAAAGCAACTTTTCTAGACTCTTCATTCATAATTAAATCAACATATCTTCTTCTATATCTTTCTTCTTTATCAGTCAATCCATGAAATTTTTCAGGTAAAGGTCTAAGTGCTTTAACTAAATGAGTATATTCTAAACATTTAACAGTAACTTCACCAGTCTTAGTCTTCATAATTTTACCATATACACCAACAATATCACCAATATCAGCACTCTTAAATAAATTATAACAGTAATATTCTCAAATTCATCATGTGGAATATCTTTATATTTTTCTTTTATATCACTTGCAAAACTATCTCTTTCATACCTTTGTCCAAATGGATCAAGACCAATTTCTCTTAATTTTTCAGCTTTTTCACGCCTTACAACTTCCTGTTCAGTTAATTCTCTCATTATATCACTCCTCATTTCTTTTTAAAATAACACATTTTCTAATAGAAATAAATACTAAAATAAATAAAAATATATAACTAACTTTATAATACCTAATTTCACCCTTATATAACCACATGTTATAAAAAGCATGAGTCAAAGTAGGAATAACTATAGATAAAATAAAATAAATAATTCTTTTTACTCCAGTATTTTCTCTAAATTTATATAAATAATAACCCATTATAAATCCACAACATATATGCATTGGACAAGATGTAAACATTCTAGATATTGCAGCATTTAATCCATACTTAATAATATAAAATACTATACTTTCAAAACTCATAAATCCACAGGTTATAATTACAGAATACAAAATAATATCAAATACCTTATTTATTTTATTTTTAAATACAAAAATCAAAGTTACAAACCATTTAAATCCTTCCTCAAAAATAGCAACTCCAAATATAGAATAAATAAACACCTCTAAATAATTACTATTTTTTACTTCTTTAAAGTAAGATCCAAAATGCATTTCCAATCTGTAACAAATATAAGATCCAATACACCCAAATATAAATAATATTAATAAATAAAATTTATCTTTAATAAATCTATCTTTATCAAGTAAATAAAATAAATATACATAAAGTATTCCTGGTATAATTGCTAAAAAAATGTTTATCATGCTTTAATTACATTTGTCTTACACAAGATATCATGTAGCCCCTTGCCATCCTTTCTAAACATTACCATAAATGCAGACACAATAGTTACTCCTAAATATCCTGCTATTACTAATGAATTAAAATAATCAACTTTAGATAAAAATAACATGAATACAAAAGAAACAATACATAAAAGTAAATTATCCACGACAAAAGCTCTTAAAATCATTTGATTCATATTAAGATCACTAGTCTCAGAAACAACTCTTATTTTTAACATTTTTTTACCTAATGTTTGTCCATTATTATCCGTTTGATATACAATAAAATATAAAATTAACATAACAATAACAATTAATGATAAAACTCCTTGTTCTCTAGCTAATTTATATAATTGATTTTCATATCTAGCACTATATTCTTCAATTGTAATCTTTTTATCTTGATATTCTTCTATTATATTATTTAATTCTTCATTCGTATTATTTAACTCTTTTGAATCAACAAATGGAGTTGCAATTAAAGATGAAATAAGAAAAACAATTAACATATCTATAC
>CACYRE010000109.1 GCA_902776735.1 uncultured Erysipelotrichaceae bacterium
ATATTTACTGATGTTATAAGAGAAGGTAAACAAAAAGAAATAAGACAAGAAAAAGTAGTCTATGGAGATATTATTACATTAAGTGCAGGAAGTGTTATACCAGCAGATTTATATTTGTTTGAAAGTAAAGACTTATTTATTAATCAATCAGCATTTACTGGTGAAAGTGCAGCAGTAGAAAAGAATATCAATATAGAAAGTAAAACTAATGATCCTATAGATATAAATAATATATGTTTAATGGGTTGTAATGTTATAAGTGGTCAAGGAAAAGGTGTAGTTATTAAAACTGGACTTGATACATTTATAGGTAATATGAACAAACAAAAAGAAGTAGTTAAAGAAGAAACAACTTTTGATAAAGGTATGAATCATATTACAGGGCTTCTTATTAAATGTATGGTGATAATTTGTATATTAGTATTTGTAATTTATGGAATGATAAGAGGAAATATCAATCAAGCAATATTGTTTGCTTTATCAATCGCTGTAGGTATTACACCTAGTATGTTACCAGTGATAGTTAATGTTAACTTAACTAAAGGAAGTAAAGCATTAGCTAAAAAGAATACTCTAGTTAAAAGTATTAAATCAATTCAAAATTTAGGTTCTATGGATGTGTTATGTACTGATAAAACAGGAACTCTTACAAAGAACAACATTGAACTACAAAAGTATATTAATGTTGATGGAGAAGATGATGATTATGTACTAAAATGTGCATATGTTAATAGTTCTCTTGGTACGGGGTATAAAAACATAGTAGATAAAGCTATAATTCAATATGCCAAAAGTCATAATGTAGATATATCTAACTATAAAAAAATAGATGAAATTCCATTTGATTATATGAGAAAAAGATCATCAATAGTTGTGACTCATCATGATAAAATTAGAGTAATTGCCAAAGGAGCATTAGAAGAAATAGTAAAAGTATGTGATATGGCACGAGTAAATGGAGAAGAGGTTCCAATTACAAAAGAAATAACAGAAAAAGTAAATAAAAAAGCCGAAGAAATGGCAAAAGATGGAATGCAAGTAATTGCTCTAGCAGTTAAACCAGAATATACTGGTGTAGATGAGTATGATGCAGAAGATGAAGTGGATTTTACATTAATTGGCTTAATTGCATTCTTGGATCCACCAAAACCATCAGCAGAACAAACTATTAAAAAATTAAAAGAATATGGTGTAGATATAAAAATACTAACTGGAGATAATGCTTTTGCAACTAAAAATATATGTAATGCTGTTGGAATAGAAACTAAAATTTTAACTGGAAAAGAAATAGATGAATTAAATGATTATGAACTAAGTAAAAAAGTAGAAGAAATAGATATATTTGCAAGAATGAATCCAATGCAAAAAGAAAGAGTAGTATCAATTCTAAGAAAAAATGGACATTCAGTAGGATATATGGGTGATGGAGTAAATGATGCTCCAGCACTAAGAAGTTCTGATGTCGGAATAAGTGTAGATGGAGGAACAGATATTGCCAAAGAATCAAGTGATATAATTCTTTTAGAACAAAACTTAGAAGTAATACATAATGGTGTTATAGAAGGTAGAACTGTTTATGGAAATATATTAAAATATATGAAACTAGCTTTAAGTCAAGACTTTGGGGATGTATTTAGTATCTTAATTGCATCTATATTTTTACCATTCTTACCGTTATTACCAATTCAAATGTTAATACAAGATTTTATTGTAGAATTATCACAAATTGGTATACCATATGATAATGTTGATGAAGGTTTCTTAAGGAAAGTAAAAAAGTGGGACATAAAATCAATAGGAAGATTTATGGTTATATTTGGAGTTATCTCATCAATTACAGATATAGTAGCATTCCTAGTATTCTGGTTTGTATTAAAATATAATTCAATGAATTTACAAGCTTATTTCCAAACAGCATGGTTTGTTGAGTGTATTGTTACAGAAACATTTATGATATTCTATATAAGAACAAATCATATTACAAAATCTAGACCAAGTAATACTTTATTACTATTAACATTCTTAACAATAGTTGCAACTATAACTGTACCTATAGTATTAAGCTTTACAACAGGATTTAACTTCGTAATATTACCAGCTATATATTATTTATATTTAATTGGTTTTGTAGTAATATATGGAGTAATTGCACAAATAGTAAAAAGTATATATATTAAAAAATTTGGTGAGTGGTTATAATAATTATATAAATATAGTTATATATTTTCACAAATAAGAATTAATTCATATAT
>CACYRE010000110.1 GCA_902776735.1 uncultured Erysipelotrichaceae bacterium
ATTTGTAAATATCCTGCTATTACTAATGAATTAAAATAATCAACTTTAGATAAAAATAACATAAATACAAAAGAAACAATATATAAAAGTAAATTATCGACAACAAAAGCTCTTAAAATCATTTGATTCATATTAAGATCACTAGTCTCAGAAACAACTCTTATTTTTAACAATTTTTTACCTAATGTTTGTCCATTATTATACGTTTGATACACAATAAAATATAAAATTAGCATAACAATAATAATTAATGATAAAACTCCTTGTTCTCTAGCTAAATTATATAATTGATTTTCATATCTAGCACTATATTCTTCAACTGTAATTTTTTTTTCTTGATATTCTTCTATTATATTATTCAATTCTTCACTCGTATTATTTAACTCTTTTGAATCAACAAATGGAGTTGCAATTAAAGATGAAATAAGAAAAACAATTAACATATCTATACAATAAGCTAAAAATCTTTTTGTAAATAATGCTCTATCATTTTTAATACTTTCATCATTGTCATCAATTTCTTTTTTAGTTAAATTTTTCTTAATTTTACGTGCTTTTCCGTTTTCTATATACTTCTTTATTTTTTTTGCATTTCCAACTTCATCTTCAATTATTTCACTATCCTTAATTACTTCTTTCTTACTCATTTTTTTCCTCCTTAAATTCATTCAATAACAAAATTATATCATGAATATCAGTAGTTTGATATATCTTATTCTTTAATATATTAGCTCCCTTTATACCTTTAAAATACCAAGCAATATGATTTCTTATTTCTAAAGATGCAAGTTTTTTGCTTTTAAAACTACAAAGTAAATCCAAATGTTTTAAACACATATCTACTCTATCATTAATACTAACATTAATTAAATCTTTACCCTCTAAATAATTAATTGTATTTTTAATAAGCCAAGGATTGCCTAATACTCCTCTTCCAATCATTACTGCATCACAATTTGTCTCATCTAACATTCTTTTGGCGTCACCCGGTGTTCTTATATCGCCATTACCAATTACAGGAATAGACACGTTTTCCTTTACTTGTTTGATGATATTCCACTCAGCCGTTCCACTATATCCTTGACTTCTAGTACGAGGATGAACACATATAGCACTAGCTCCGGCTTTTTCCGCAGTTTTAGCTACTTCTACCGCATTTATATGATTTTTATCCCATCCACTTCTAATTTTGACAGTCACAGGAACATTTACAGCTTGAACTACACTATAAACTATTTCATAAATTTTATTAAGATCTTTTAAAAGTGCCGCCCCAGCCTGTGCTCTAAGAGCAACTTTTGGAACAGGACATCCCATATTAATATCTATAATATCAGGGTGCATTGTACTTTCAATATATTTAGCAGCTTCTACAAAAGAGGTAACATCACTTCCAAATATCTGTTGAGCAATAGGTCTTTCTTTATCAGTCATATAAAGCATATCAATTGTTTTTTGATTGTTATAAGCAATAGCCTTATCACTAACCATTTCAGCATAAATTAATCCACAACCCATATCTTTACAAATTTGTCTAAAAGCCGAATTACAAATACCAGCCATTGGAGCTAATACAACTTGATTTTTTATTTTAACATTACCAATCATCCATTCCATAAAGTCACCTCAAAGCAAAAATATTATACACAAGTATTTAAAAATGAACAAGAAAAAAGAAGTTAATTAGACTTCTCATTTTTCAATAAATCTCTTATTTCTTTAAGTAATTCAGTATCTTCAGAACTTTTTACTTCAACTTTATCTTCATGCTCTTTTTTACCTACATTTATTAACTTATTAAAAACTTTAAGTAATAAAAATAATACAAAAGCCATTATAAAGAAATTAATAATTGATGTGATAAAATCTCCATAAAGAATTCTTTGTCCACCATAAATCTTAATTGAACCACCAACTTCAGCTCCACCAATACCATTAATAAGGGGATTAATAATATCTTTAGTAAGTGCTGTTACAACATCTGAAAAAGCTGCCCCAATAATAACACCTACAGCCATATCCATAACATTTCCACGTGAAACAAATTCCTTAAATTCATGAATAAAACCTTTACTTTTATCTTTCAATTCATTTACATCAACATTTATTTTCTTCTCCATACTACCACTCCTTGAAAGCTATTATAACATGTATACTTTAAGATGTAAATTGATGAGAGAAAAGCTCATTAGTTTATGATAGAATATTTTTTATTCTTTCTTATAAGAAAGAATAAAAA
>CACYRE010000111.1 GCA_902776735.1 uncultured Erysipelotrichaceae bacterium
TGGTCCAGAGTTTGATGGTCATAAAGTAAACTTTGACTTAGCTTTAAAAAGAATGAATATTTATAAGGATGAAGAAAAAAAGCTAATGGAAAAAATGATAGGAGAAGTAAACTATGAATAATCAAGAAAGAACAAAGATGAGGACACAAGAAGCAAATATTAGAAATAAAAATTTTGAAGAAGTTGAGTTAGGTTACAATAAAGAAGAAGCTCTAAATGAGGCCAATAGATGTCTTCATTGTAAAATACCAAGATGTGTTGAAGGTTGTCCAGTAAATATACAAATTCCAGAGTTTATTAAAGCATTAAAAGAAGGTAATATTAAAAGATCCTATGAGATAATCCAAGAATCTTCATCCTTATCAGCTATTTGTGGACGAGTATGTCCTCAAGAAAAGCAATGTGAAGCAAAGTGTATAAGAGGAATAAAAGGAGATTCTGTTGCGATAGGAGCCTTAGAAAGATATGTCTCAGATCAAGCCCTTTTAAATAATTTTTCAACAACAAAATCTAAAATAAAAAAGAACAAAAAAATAGCTATCATTGGAAGTGGGCCAGCTGGTCTTACTTGTGCAGGCGATTTAGCAAAAGCAGGTTATAATGTAACAATTTATGAAGCACTACATAAAGCTGGTGGAGTATTAACTTATGGTATACCAGAGTTCAGACTACCTAAAAGTATTGTAGAAAAACAAGTTAAAAGTCTAAAAAAGCTTGGCGTATCAATTAATTTAAATGTCCCAGTAGGAAATGCTATTACTTTAGATGAATTAAGAAATGAGTTTGATGCTATCTTTATTGGAACAGGAGCAGGAATACCAAAATTTATGGGAATAGAAGGAGAAGATGCAAGCGGAGTCTTTTCTGCTAATGAAATTTTAACTAGAATTAATTTAATGAAGTCCTATAAAGAAGATGCTAAAACACCAATAAAACATGGAAAGGTTGCCTATGTAATAGGTGGAGGAAATGTCGCAATGGACTCTGTTAGATCTTTAAAAAGACTGGGCTATAACGCTCATTTAATGTACAGAAGAAGTGAAGAAGAGCTCCCTGCTAGAAAAATGGAAGTAGAACATGCTAAAGAGGAAGGTATTGAATTTAATTTATTAACAAACCCTGTAAAAATACTAACAGATGAAGCGAATAATGTTATTGGTATGGAAGTTGTTGACATGAAATTAGGTGACGAGGGCGAAGATGGTAGAAGAAAAGTCGCTCCTATTGAAAATTCAAACCATATAGTTAATTGTGATATAGTTGTAATGGCTCTAGGTACTGCTCAAAATCATGAAGCAATAAAGTATAGCAATATCAAACTAACCGACAGAGGACTAATTGCTGTTAATAATAGTGAAACATCTCTTGAAAATGTCTATGCCGGAGGAGATGCTGTAACAGGAGCAGCCACAGTAATACTTGCTATGGAAGCAGGAAAAAAAGCTGCAAGCGAAATAATAAAAAAAATAAATTAAACAAAAGTAAAAATTCACCCTTAAAAAGGGTAACTTTTCTCTTAACACTATTGCTTTTTCAGCTCTCACCAGTATAGCGTGTAGTTTTATTATGATCCTATCCCGGAACATAAAAAAATAAGAAAGTTATTTCTTCTTTCTTATTTTTTTATATACTTTACTAGAACTTTCAATAAGACCCAAAGTACTATCAAATTCATCAGAAATTAATCCACTATTATGATATAAAACCAATGTTGAAAAATCAAGCTTTGATTCAGGATTATCAGGAATAGTAATTAACGTATCTAAAAAACTTAAATCATCTTCATTTAATAATTCTTTACTATTAAACAATCCATATTTTAAAAGTTCTAATTCATATTCTCTTTTACTTAATTGAATATATTTATTGGAATATTCAATTTCTAGACTATATAAAGGTTCACCATTAACATGTCTTTGAAATCTTTTAAGTCTATAGCCGTTAATTTCACCATTAACATATCTATTTAATAATTCTTCATTTACTTCTATATCAGCTACTTTCTTAGGATTTTCTTTTTCTAGACCAAAAGCTTCTAATAATACTGGATAGTTTTCTTTTTTAGAAAACCAACCAATACTGTCATTCCTAGTTAGAATTCTTTCATCTTTTCTAATCGTTTCTGTTTCTTGTTTTTTAAATTTTTTAATTTTTACCTCATTTGGAATTATATTATATACTTCTACAATACCTTTTTCAAAATTATAAATTTT
>CACYRE010000112.1 GCA_902776735.1 uncultured Erysipelotrichaceae bacterium
AGCTAGTGAGGTACACCTGTTCCCATCCCGAACACAGAAGTTAAGTCACTAAACGCTGAAAATAGTGAATGCGAAGATAAGAAGTTGCCAAGTTTTTTTTGTGTATAAAAATCAGAAAAAGATAACAAAGAGTTGTATATCTTTTTTTTTTTGATATAATAAATTCTAGGTGATAAAAATGGATTATAAATTAACAACTTATTCTGAAGAAGAAACAATAGAATTGGCTCAAAATATAGAATCAGAAAAATTTCCTAATATGGTTATTTGTTTAAAAGGAGATTTAGGAACAGGAAAAACTGTTTTTACAAAAGGATTTGCTCAAGCACTTGAAATTAAAGAAGAGATAACTTCTCCAACTTTTAATATCATTAAAGAATATACTTCTGGAGAAATGCCACTTTATCATATGGATGTATATAGATTAAATGGTAAACTAGATGATTTAGGAATTGAAGAATATTTTAATAAAAATGGAGTTACCATTATAGAATGGGCAGATATGATTGAAGATTACTTGCCAGAAAACAGACTTGATATTAAAATTAAAAGTTCATCTGAAGATGAAAATAAGCGTATAATATCAATAACACCACATGGAAAAAAATATGAAGAATTATGTGAGGCTATATTATGAAATACCTATATATAGATACATCTTCGAAATTTTTATACACAGGAATTGTTGAAAACAACAAATGCTTAGCTGAAATTAAAGAAGAATATGGACAAAATATGTCAAAAATAAGTCTTCCTAAAATTGCAACTATATTTGAAAAAGTAGATTTTAAGCCAAAAAATATTGATAAAATAATAGCGGTTAATGGGCCTGGCTCTTTTACCGGAATTAGAATAGGAGTTACCATTGCTAAAGTTTATGCTTGGGCACTAAATATTCCAATAACCACTATATCTTCTTTAGAAGCTATGGCAATTTCAAGCACTAATCATTCAGTTCATGTACCAATTATTGATGCTAGAAGAGGCTATGTATATGGAGCAATTTATGATGAAAATTATAAAACTATACTCAAACCTCAACATATTAAATTAACTGAGTTAAATGAAATATTAAGTAAAATAAATAATTATGAAATTATCTCTAATGATAATTTTTTAGATAAATTTTCAACAAATAAATATGTACCTAATATAGAAAAAATTGTAAATTTTTTCAAAAATAAAGAAAACCTTAATCCACATGCAGTAAATCCAAACTATCTTAAATTGACAGAGGCAGAAGAAAAACATGGTTGTTAGTATTACAAAAGAAAATATAAATAATTATAGTGATGAATTTATTAATAAATCATTTTTTATCAATGAATTAAATAATAATCCATTCGCCAAGGTATTATTTTTATTTGAAAATAATAGCATAATAGGATATTTATATTATAGTGATATATATGACAGAGTTGAAATAAATCAAATAGAAATCAAGAAAAAGTATAGAAAACAAGGTAAAGGAAATTACTTACTCAATAAATTGCTTAAAGCAGAAAAAAAAGATGTAACATTAGAAGTTAAAGAAACAAATTATCCAGCAATTAAATTATATGAAAAAAATGGCTTTTTAAAAAAAGCAATTCGAAAAAATTATTATGGAGAAATTAATGGTATTTTATATGAAAAAAAATATATACCTCAAAAGACTTCAAACGAATTAGGTGACTAACTATTAGAAGTCAATACTAAATATGAACTTTTCAAAAGAATCATTTTCAACAATTATTTCACCTGTATTTGAGATTATACAGAAAACGTGTTTGTATTTTGATATATCAATACCAATATAATATATCATTTATAAGCACCTCCAAATTAGTTTTTTTCACTGAATTGTTTGCCACAAGGTTTCTAATCATGTAATCACGTAATCTAATAAAACATCGATTAGTAAAAACTAAAGTGTTAACTAACTAATTAGCAATTAAATTAAAAATCTGTGGTTTGAGTCACCAAAAACCAGTCCATATAAATGGCTGTAAAAATATAGGAACAAATTCACAGTGCGATTTTTATTATACATCTAGATGCATAATAAAAAAATATAAATAGAAAGGAATCAATCAATAAGAAAATAATTAAAATTTCTATAAGATTGATTATACGTGATAATATGAAAGATATGTATATTTTAGGAATAGAAAGTAGTTGTGACGAAACTAGTGTGTCAATAGTAAAAAATGGATGCAAAGAAATTT
>CACYRE010000113.1 GCA_902776735.1 uncultured Erysipelotrichaceae bacterium
GGAGCTAAGAAATTATCTCGTAAAAAAACTCTTGTTAAAAACTTAAATTCTATTCAAAATTTAGGAGCAATAGATATTTTATGTACTGATAAAACAGGTACTTTAACACAGGACGAAATTACTTTACAAAAGTATATTGATGTTAACGGGGAAGAGTCAATGGAAGTATTAAAGTATGCTTATGCGAATAGTTTTTATGGAACTGGTATTAAGAATTTGGTAGATAGAGCTATTATGGATTATGGGGCAAAGCATAAAATTGATAGTAAAATAAAATGTTATAAAAAAATTGATGAAATTCCATTTGACTACAATAGAAGAATGATGAGTATAGTTGTTGATAATGGTAAATGTGTTAAGATGATTTCTAAGGGAGCAATGGAAGTTGTTTTAAAGAATTCTAAATATATTAGAAGATTGATAGTGATGGAGTTAATTCTAAATATTCTAAGAATTTTGAAATTGATATGACGTTTGTTGGTTTAATGGGATTTTTAGATCCTCCTAAAAAGGGAGTTAAAAATATTTTGACTAAATTAAAAGGTATTGGTATACAAACTAAGGTTTTGACAGGTGATAATCCATTTGCTTGTCAAAATATATGTAATGAAGTTGGACTTAAGTTAAATACTGATCTTACAGGAGACGTTATTGATAAGATGAGTGATTATGAGCTTAAGAAAGCAATTGAAGAGTATGATGTATTTGCTCGACTTAATCCACTACAAAAAAATAGAATAATTGATTTGTATAAAGAAAATGGTCATGTTGTAGGTTATATGGGAGATGGAGTAAATGATGCACCAAGTTTGCATTCAGCCGATGTTGGTATTAGTGTTAATAATGCGACTAGTATTGCGAAAGAGTCATCTGATATTATCTTACTTGAGAAAAGTTTAAGTGTTATTTATGATGGAGTAATTGAAGGTAGAAGAACATATGGAAATATAATGAAATATGTTAAGATGGCTGTTAGTGCTAATTTTGGAGATGCTTTTTCAATACTTATTGCTTCTATTTTCTTACCATTTTTACCAATTATTCCAATTCAGATGTTAATACAAGATATGTTATATGAGATGTCTCAAACAATGATTCCATATGATGATGTTGATAAAGATTTCTTAAAAGCTCCGAAGAAGTGGGATACGTCTGACTTAAATATATTTATGAATATTATGGGAGCTGTCTCTTCAATTGTCGATTGTATTGGTTTCTTAATATTTTGGTATATCTTAGGATTTGATGGAAACCATGCAACATACTTTCAAACAGCTTGGTTCCTTGAAGGATTAATTAGTCAAACAATGATAGTACACTATGTTAGAACAAGTAAAATACCATTTATTGAATCATGTGCTAATAAGAGACTAATTATATCTACTTTTGGATCAATAATATTAGGTATTATTACTCCATATCTTCTTCATAATATAAAATCTTTTCACTTTGAAATAATGCCAGCAAGTTTCTATTTGGTAGTAATATACTTATTAGTATTATATTCATTAATAGTAGAAATTGTAAAAAAATGGTATATTAATAAATATCATAAATGGTTATAATATGAAGAAATATATGAATATTAATAATGAAATTAATTATAAGAAATTTATAAAAAGACTTTATATATATAGAAGTCTTTTATATTTTAATACTACTTTTATTTGTAATAATGATTATAAAGATGTTAAATATATAGTTCATGCTTTAAATATAAAGAGTAGAAGGAAAAGAATTAAATATATTTATGATACTAGTTGTATGATGATTAATAATAGAAATAAAAATATAAATATATGTGGATTTATTAATAATAAGTGCTTTGTACAAAGAAAAAATAATAGTAATAATTGTAATGGGTGTTGTAGACTATGTATTTATCAAAGTAGTAATGGATGTACTACTAGTAATTTAGCTTGTAAATTATTTAATTGTAGTGAAGTAAAGAAAAGATTTGAGGTATATAAATTTAATGATATTAATTTATTAAAATTACTTAGTTTAAAAAATAGAATAATAGTTAAGAATGATTATTTTTCTAAAAGAGAAGATGTTTTAAGAGATTTATATTGTATTGGAATAATTATTCCATGTATTAGATTGATATATAGATTAGTTAGAAATTATATTTATTATTTGAAAAATAACTTTGAATAATAATAGTTTTTTGATATTATTTACTTGAGGTGTAATAATGAATGAAGATATTATAAAAGATATAGCTAATAATTTAAATATAGGGGAAAATCAAGTAAGTGTTGTATTAAGCTTACTTAGTGAAGGTAATACTATTCCTTTTATTGCAAGATATAGAAAAGAAGCAACCGGGGCTTTAAATGAAGAAGAAATTAGGAGTATTAACGAAGTTTATGAGTATCAAGTTAATTTATTAAAAAGAAAAGAAGATGTTATTAGATTAATTGATGAAAAAGGGCTTCTTACTGATGAAATTAAAAATAATATTATTAATTGTACTAAACTGGTTGAGGTTGAAGATATTTATAGACCTTATAAAGAAAAGAAGAAGACTAAAGCAACAGAAGCTATTAAGAATGGATTAGAGCCTTTAGCTAAAATGATGATGGCAGCTGAATGGATTAGTGATAATGCTTATTATAGAAAATGGATTAGAAGATATTTTTATAATAATGGAGTAGTTGTTTCTAAGTTAAAAAAAGGGGCTGTTGATGATAATAAGACATATGAGATTTATTATGATTTTAGTGAGGCTGTTAAATATATAAAACCACATAGAATACTTGCGATTAATAGGGGTGAAAAGGAGAAAGTTTTAAATGTAAGTATTGATGTTAATAAGGATGAGATTATTAGTTATTTGGAAAAGAAACTTATTAAGGATGATAAGAGTTATGTAGTAAGTTATGTAAAAGATGCAATTGCTGATGCTTATAAGAGATTGATTGAACCTAGTATTGAAAGAGAAATTAGGGCAGAGTTAACTGAAAA
>CACYRE010000114.1 GCA_902776735.1 uncultured Erysipelotrichaceae bacterium
TTTACTTTGCCATTATTACATATTTGCCATACTTTATACTTTCCTTCATAGTCTGTTTTATCGGTATAATGAGCAAGAAAGACATCACTATTTATGTCATACCACATGCTTTCTAAATAGTTTTTAGAACTATAGACCATACTTTTATAACCAGCTTTTTCAATTGTTTTACTAAACTCATTAGCTACTTCTGTTAAATTATAAAAGCTCAGATTATATTTTTGAAAATCATCCCAATTTTCCCAATCAAATACTACTTCTAAAGATACATCATATTTTTTTATTTGTTTAAGTATCCATTTAGCTTCACGTCTAGCATCATTCAAACTATTAGCACTTGAATAGAAATAAACTCCTACAGGTATTCCAACTTTATTAAAACCTTTTATATTTGTTTTAAATTTATCATCAAGTATATAATCTTTTCCTATTCCATTTCCCCGACCAACTCGAATATAAGCAAATTCTACTTTTGAAGATTTAACTTTATTAAAATCAATATCTCCTTGCCAATGAGACACATCAATTCCTATTTCGGTCTTTTTTGTTTTATATTTTTTTATTACGTCATTGAAATTTGTATACTCTACATTATTTTCTTGACTATCTTGGCTTTTAGAAGACTTATTTTTTTCTTTAACAATTATATTCATTTTATGGGTTGAAGTATTGTTTGATGAATCTTTTCCAATAAACTCAACAGAATATGTTCCAACTTTGTTTAGGTCATAATCTCCTTTTAAATAACACTTAGGATTAGGATCATAATTATCTCCACAAAACAACTCTTTTTCTATATTTTCTTTTTCTCCTCTAGTAACTATATAATTATTAATTAAAGAAATTATAGGAGGAGTTGTATCTTTAATATTCAAATTAATAGTATATTTTACTTTTATATTATCATTATTTATATATTTAAAAGTAATTTTTTCTTTGCCAAGTTTTTTCGTATTAATATTAGGATTATCTATTAATTTACCATTTATTTTTTCTATGATATCAGATAATTTTACATTGCTATATACTTCTAACTCAGTTGTTTTTAATTTAACTATTTTTTTAGCATGTTTTATTCGATAATTTTTATATATAGAAAGAAGGATAACTAAAATTAATATTATCCCTATTATTGTTGAAATTATTTTGATTATTTTTTTCTTAGACAAATTATCACCTACTTCTATTTACTTTTTATTTTGTCATGGATTAATAGTATTATTATACCTCCTAGTCCAATAATTGATAAGATTAAACCAGCTTTTTGATATGGTGCAATGTATTCTATAGAAATATTATGTTTTCCTTTTTCTAATTTAAATCCTAGGAACGCCTTATTTATTTTAATTGGTTTTCTTTCCTTATTATCAACATTTATCTTAAAACCTTTATCAAATGGAATACTAGTTACAAAATATCCATCTTCTTTCATATTAATATTACCTTCTATTTTATTATCAATATTCTTAGATTTAGGAATAAACTTACTTTGATTCTCTTTTACCTTATTTAGTGAATTATAATTTAATTTATAAGTTTCAATATTACCTATCTTATAAATTCCTTTATTAAAGACAATATGCAATAGGTCAATTTTATTATTACTGGAAATTACATAGTGAAATGTTTTATTATTATTTTCATAGAATGTTTTGTTACAAGTTAAAACATTACTAACATTATTAATTGTTATTCTTTGATCAGGAGACGTTTGGCTACACTTTTCTTGGTTTAATAATTTTAGTTTTATGATTAGAATATCTCCTTTATTTAAATTATTTACTTTTAAATTAATATAGCCATTATCTTTGGATTTTATTACTAACTTATTGTCTTTATTTTTGATAGTTACTCTTTTAGTATATATTAATTCTTCTTCTAAAGGAAATTTTTCTATTGCAAAGTCAATGTCTTTAGTAGTTTTCTCATCTGGAGTTATTACTCCACTAAGAAAGGCTGAAATATTATTAGGATATTCTAAAGTTTTATAGTCATTTAAATTAATTATATTAGATGTTCCATAAAATACCGGTAAAACATTATTATTTCTATAAATATTTTTACTTACTCTAGTATAACCTATTGGAGGAGTCGAAATTGTATAAATGTACTTTACAAGATGAATAAACTGAGTTTTGATTAAAATTATTACCATATATTCTATTTATTGTATAGTCTGTATTATCTAGAGTATTTGTTCTTACAATATCTTTTTCTTTTAACAAAACTTCACCTAATTCTTTTGTTATACTAGGATTTTCTACTTTATTTATTAGATCTTTAGTAACATAAATATCATAATAATTTGAAATTGTTATTACTATTAAAGATGGTATTAAAATTAAAATTGAAAATAATTTACTTTTTATTTTATTGCTTTTATAGAACAATATAATTACCAATATGTAAATTATATCAATGATTAAAGTATATAAATAAACTATCTTTTTACTTAATAAAGTAGATATTATTTCTAATATGATGATTGCTATAGACAAATTAATTATTTTTTTATAATCGAATTTTTTATTTATTATGGCTTCTAATAATTTAATAAGTAATATGCCAATTAAAGGGATAAATGGAATTAATATTTTATTTCTAAAATATAAGTTACCATTTAATAGATATATAAATATTGGTATATTAAATAAAATTAGTAAAGCTATACTTAGAAATTTATCTTCTTTCTTTTTGGAAAACAAAGCATAGAAGATACTTAATAATGAAATAAAAGTTAGGCCAATAGAATAATTACTATAAAGAAGAGCATCAAGATTTATTTTAGGAATTATTTTTTGTATAAGAGTTATTTTTCTAGCACTATTACTAATAGTTCGACCATCTATTAAAGTATGAGCTGTTGGTAGTAATAAAAGAGATGCTGCTACTACGGCAATAATTATAGGTATTATAAAGATTAGACCTTTTTT
>CACYRE010000115.1 GCA_902776735.1 uncultured Erysipelotrichaceae bacterium
AAAAGTTGAAAATAAAAATGTAGTTTTTTTGTAATCAAATTTATATAGTTTCAGATGATTCTGAATCTATTTTTAATTTATTTTTTAAACGATATGAATTACCATTAATATTTATAATATGTGAATGATGTAGTAATCTATCTAAAATTGCATTCGCTAATGTTACATCATTAAATATTTCATGCCATTTACCAAATGGTTTATTTGTTGTTATTATGGTTGAATGTCTTTCATATCTTTTATTTATTAATTGAAATAACATATTTGCTCCTTCCGGATCAACTGGTAGAAATCCAACTTCATCTATTACTAATACTTTATATTTGGCATAATGATTAATTCTATTTATAAATCTATTTTCTGAATTTGCTTTCTTTAAATTTGCTATTAAATCATTGCAATTTATAAAATATGTTGAATTTCTATTTTGTGCTGCTGTTATTCCTATTGCTGTGGCTAGATGTGTTTTGCCAACTCCTGGACTTCCAACAAATATTATATTTTCTTTATTTTCTATAAATCTTAAATTTTTGAAATCTATTATTTGTTCTTTATTTATTGTTGGCTGAAATGAAAAATCAAAATCTTCAAATGTTTTTAAGAATGGAAATCCAGCAGTTCTAACACAACCATAAATTGCTTTTTCATTTCTAAGTTCTATTTCTAAATTCGTTAACTCATATAATGCATCAACAACATCTTTCTTTTTATTATTTATTAAATCTATATATTGATCTATATTTTCTTTTATCTTTTCTAATTTTAATAATTCTAAATTATTTGTTAATTTAATGTAATTACTCATTTTATACCTCACTCAATTTATTTATTAAATCTAAATTTTTTCTAGCTATTAAATCTATTTCTTCTTGTTCCTTATTTCTTAATATATTCTTTATTCCTTCACTATAATGTTCTTCTTTATAATTAATATAATTTGAAGATAAATTGTGTATTGTTATTAAATCTTTGTTATAATATACATAAAGTTTATTGTCTTCTTCTCTTAGTGAGACCGTATGATTAATAAACTTTATTGGTACGGAATATTTAGAACCTTTGTAATAAAATAATGATTCATTTGATACTTTGACTGAAACAGTATCATATAAATATGAATTTAATATTTTATCATTTGGGAGTGGTTTTAAATATTCTTTTTCTTTTTGAAATAACATTATAGGTGGAACACCTATAGTTTCATTAGTTTGTTTATTAACTTTTAAATTTATTTCTTCAATTATTTTTATTAATTCTTCTTCTGTTTCAAATTCACCATTATAAGGAATTAACCAACTCATAAATCTATTACATGACTCATCTTTTCCTTTTGTATAGGCATGTCTAGGCTTACATTTTTTTGGTACAAATCCTATATCTTTAGAAAATGATATAAATTCTTTATAAAATTCTTTTTTCTTTGTATCAACAATACTACTCATATTATCTGTCAAGGTTTCTTCTGGTAAACCACCAATATATTTAAACGTTTTAACTAAACATCTTTGAACATCATTTCTTGTTTTAAATTTACTATATATAAATACATGTAATCTACTAGCTCCAAGTGTAGAAGAAAATATATTAAATTCAAATATTTCTCCATGTTTGTTAAACATTTTTATATCTTCTTTCCAATCAAATTGCAGTTGCTTACCAAATTCAGTTTCATATCTTGGATGAAATTTATTATTTTGTTTATTTCTTTTAAAATCTTTTGAATATTTATAAAAGTTAGAATAATTACCAATATTATCATCTTTATTTTTAAAATATTCATAAGTACCTTTTATTGTAGAACCAGGCAACTCTAGTTTATTTTTTATTTCATCTTTGTATTTGTCTAATCTAGATTCCTTATTTCTAGTAGTTGGTTTACCTTCATAGCCATTATCATATTTTTTTACAGTTCTATAATCACAATTATGAATTCTAGCCAATTCGGCATAATTTGGTTTTATATTATTTGTTTTCATAATCAATAACTCCTGTTTTAATTTATTTAATTCTCTCATGTTATACCTCCATATTATATAAAAAGTATAACAAAAAGAATGTAGGAAAACCGACATTTTTATTTTACATTTTTCCTACATTCTTATAATATCATTAACAGTGATATAAGTATCCTGTTTTTATTTCCAATATATCATCCCCTTGATGAATATATCATAATCAAAAAGAAAACTCCATCAAATAGACGGAGTTTTACACATTTTCAACCAGGATCATTTATTAGTCGCACCACCTGGAAGCGAAATACATTGTCGCCTGGAATCATTTATTTATCGCACCATCCAGAAGCGATATACATTTTCACACTTTTCAGTGTAGATTCATTATACTATATATTTATTATAAAGTCGTTAATTTATCACTTTTTAAATTTAAAATTTTCGCAAACCATTATAAAATGGTTCTTTTTTTGTCAAATATTTAACTTTTATCTTGCGTACCTTCCG
>CACYRE010000116.1 GCA_902776735.1 uncultured Erysipelotrichaceae bacterium
TTTTACTATTTTTACTTATAAAAATAAATATATAAGAAAGAATAGCTTTTGTAAGCAAAATATCAATGATAAATCACTTACAAAAATTATTATACGAGGGGGAATTTGAAATGAAAGAAAATTTGTTAAGAGCTAAAAGACTATTAGAAAGAAAATGTTTTGCAAGCGATGATGGAAGTGAATATCAAGTAGAACCATATTTAGAAGTAATAAAATCAATCGATAATGAAGGTGCATTTAATCATATTCAAGATTATATTAATGGTGCTAAAGAGTACTATGCCGAAAATGGAATAGCATATGATGAAATACAATTATATTCTAGATTTTCATTATACTTTGGGTTCTCCACGATTGAGTGGGGTTTATTTTTTTTAAAACTCCACGTTCAAGTGGGGTTTTAAAGAATGCAATATTATGTAATAATTTTTTCGTAATTATATAATTACAGAAAGAGGTTGTTATAGTGAAAAAAGACGATATTAGAAAGATATTAGGATTAGATGATAGTATTGATATTGCAAATGTAGAAGAAAGTAATGAAAATGGTAAATTAATAAAATATGTTTACATTAAATCAAATAGGAAAAAGGTAAGATGCCCTAAGTGTAATAATTTTACACATAGGATTCATGACTATTTAAAGCCAAGTAAAGTTACTTATTTAAATAATTCAGGTATAGAAACATATTTAATTGTTAGAAAAAGAAGATTTGAATGTGAATATTGTAATAAATCATTCACTGAAGAATTAAATTTAACTGTTAAGAGAGGTAGTATTTCATATGCTAGTAAACAATTAATTTTAAAGGATATGATGAATAGAAATAAAACAATAGAAGAGATAGCAAGAGATTATAATGTTTCATCTGATATGGTTAGAAATATATTCTTAGGCGGATGCAAAACATTACAGATAGAATATATATACTTCCAGAAGTTATTTCATTTGATGAAACATCTACAAGAACAGATGCAGGTTTATATTCATTTGTTTTAAATGATCCTCTAAGAAGAGTTACGCTTGATATTATTAGAACAAGAAATAAAGACTTCCTAATTAAATACTTTAAAAAAGTAAAAAATAGGAAGTCTGTTAAGGTTGTAATATGTGATTTATATAAACCATATTACGAGGTCGTGAAAATTTGTTTTCCCAATGCAATATTTGTCGCCGACCCATTTCATTATACTAGATATGTTTTAGATGGTCTAGATAAAGTTAGAATAAGATTAATGCATAGTTATGAAAATAATAAGAAAAGTTATGAATATAATATGCTTAAAAATAGAGTTAATCGAAAGCTTCTTTTAAAATCATTTAATGAGACCAAAGGTGAAACTAAAAAAAGAGAAAAGAAAGAGGTTATGTATAAGAAAGGCAGAGCAAGAAAAATGTCAAAAGATAAATTTAATGATTTTTGGTATGGTGTTATGAAAGTAAAAAGAAATAATAAGTATGTGGAAATTTTTAGATTAGACAGATTACATGAAATACTTTCTATTAATAATGAACTTAGTTTAGCATATTCTTTGAAAGAGGAATTTTTAAGAATAACAATAAATGTTAAATATGAAAATGCTAAGGAAGAATTAAAAAAATGGATAAAGAAGTGTAATGACTCTGAAATATCAGAAATGATTAATGCTGCTAAAACTATTAACAATTGGTTAGATTCTATTGTTAATTCTTTTATCGATGAAAGATATTCTAATGGTTTTACTGAAGCAAATAATAATACTATTGATAAGATAATTGGAGCAGCATATGGATATAAAAATTTTGATTTTTTTAGATTAAGAGCACTTGTAATTTTACATAAAAGTTATGCTCCAGTAAATTTAAAAAATTTAAAAATCAAAAAATAAGCTGAAATTAAAAATTCTATAAAATTTACTATTTTAGGTGGTCAAAATAGCACAAAAATTTTAGAATGCCAAAAATTTAATTTTTAATTATATATATCAACAAATAATACAAAAAAGGCACCCCACTCAATCGTGGAGAGCCATAAAGTTAATACAAATTCTCATAAAAAGCAAGATGAAATAAATGAAATTTTAATAGGATTTATAAAAACACAGGGTGATATTCTACTTCAAACATTTT
>CACYRE010000117.1 GCA_902776735.1 uncultured Erysipelotrichaceae bacterium
TACTATTTTTACTTATAAAAATAAATATATAAGAAAGAATAGCTTTTGTAAGCAAAATATCAATGATAAATCACTTACAAAAATTATTATACGAGGAGGAATATAAATGAAAAATGTTATAATTGATGATAGTACATTTGAAATACTTCCAGAATTATCTGTAGGTGTATTAATTTTAAAAGACGTTAAAGAAAATCTTAAGATTAGTGAGAAAGAATCAATTGAAATAGAAAATATTTTAAAAAATGCCAATAAAGAGGCCAAAAAGTATTTGACAAGTGATGTTATTTCTGAAAATGATGTAGTAAAAGTTTGGAGAGAAGCCTATTCAAAATTTCCGACTAAAAAGGGTGCTAGATGTTCAGTTGAAAATTTATTAAAAAGAGTACTTCATGATAATCCAGTTGGTAATATTTTTCCATCTGTAGATATAACAAATGCCATTTCACTTAAATATGCATTGCCTATTGGTGTAGAAGATGCTGATAAAATAGAAGGCGATTTGCATTTAGGTGTTATGAAAGGTGGAGAGCATTTCCTACCAATTGGTTCCAAAGAGGAAGAACCACCTCTTGCAGGTGAAGTCGCATACTATGATGATTATGGTGTTGTATGTAGATGCCTAAACTGGCGTGATGGAATCCGTACTGAAGTTAATGATAATACTACATTTGAATTCATTGCTATGGAATGTGTGGATCCAAATAGAGTTAGTGAACTTAAAAAAGCAATAGATGAACTTGAAATGTTTATGAAAAAATATATGGGTGCAAATACTATTTATAAAGGAATTTTAGATAAAACAAATAAAATTGTAAATCTATCATAATTAACTAAAATTTATAATTTAAAAAAAATAAAAAAAGCACTTGCCAAAATAAAAAAAATATGATTAAATAAATATAGCTAATAGATAAAGAATAAGAAGATTGATTTAAATGATTATTATTTATAAGATGTTAGTGATTGTTGTTATTTAGGAGGTTTATAATTTGTTTGTTATAATCCGGGGATCAGATAATATACATGAGGCTTGGTATTACGAGAGTAATACTTAATCTTATAAATATACAATCATATTTATAATCTTTGTATTTAAAGTGTCAATGTTTATCTTACACCTATTAGTTATGTGATCACATGGTAGGCACCATAGGTAAGAAATTATTTTGAATGGTTTGATAGGCTATTTTAAAAGTAATTCATTGTAATGCCTTAAAAAAAGTATTGACTATCAATCAGTACTTTTTTTATTGCAATTTTTTTACTATTTTAGTATAATTTAATCATTAGTAAGGAAGGTAGGATCTAGGATGGGGAAAAAAATAATTGTTCTATTTTTAATCATAATAAGTATATTTCTTATTACTGGCTGTCGTAAAAATAATGCGGATGCAAAAAAGTTTAGTGAAGAATATGAGAAATTAAATAATACCAAAGCACCTTATGGTGATAATGAAAATTATCGTAATATATCTATTCCTAAAAACAATTCTTTTGTCTATAGTAATGCCAAGGAAATACTAGAAATGATTGACAATAAAGAAACGTTTTACGTATATTTTGGATCAGCACATTGCCCATGGTGTCGAAGTGTTATCGAAAAAGCAGTAGAAGTTGCTAACAAAAATAAAGTAGAAAAAATATATTATGTAAATATTTGGAAGGGATTTCATGAAGAAATACTCAGAGATACATATGAAATAGGCGACAACAATAAACCAAATAAAGTTAAAGATGGTAGTAAAGAATATTATAAGCTATTAAACAAATTTGATAATTTACTAGAAGATTATACTCTAACTACTGATAATAATGAAAAAATAAATGTTGGTGAAAAAAGAATTTTTGCTCCCAACTTTATATATGTAGAAAAAGGTAAAGCTAAAAAAATAATTACTGGTATTTCTAAAAAACAAACTAAATATAATTCTAAATTAAATAAGAATATTCTTGCTGATGAAGAAAAGAAATTTAATAATTTTTTTAAAAAATAGTTTAATACTATTTTTTTGTGACTTTCTAAATTTTTACAAGTGTTTTTTGTAAAGTTCTTAAAAAAGTTGTGATTTTGCCTAAAATTCTAGTTTAATCCACGACTTAAAAC
>CACYRE010000118.1 GCA_902776735.1 uncultured Erysipelotrichaceae bacterium
TTTTTTATAATTATTTTCTCGGCTATATTTATTTAAATACTTTTTCTTTTTCATATATACCCCTACTATTTAATATTTTTCTATTAGTATATTTCTCATTTATACAAAAATTTACTATTTTTTATTTTTTTTATACATTCTTACTAAAACTATTAATAAAATAATTAATCCAACAAATATACATGTACCAATAATTATATTTCTATTATCACTTTGTTTTACTTCAATTACTTTATCTTGATCACTAATTAAGAATAATGAATTATTATTATAATCACAGTCATCATCTTCAGGACAATTGATTTGACCTATTATATATAAGATATTATTATTAGTATTAAAATTACTTATATTATAATATGTATTATTAATTTTCTTTATCTTAGATTTTTCTAAACCATCCATATTTATTTTTGTTACTTCAATACTTGAATCTACATCATTTATATATAGTAATAAATATTCTTTTATTTTATTATCTTCTATTACAGGTAATAATTTTAATACTTTATCTTTAGCTATAGGTGTACTACCTACAGAGTCGTTTACTTCTTCTAATTCTGAATTATAAGTATTTATAAAATAACTTGTACTTTTATTATTAGTTAATTTTAGTTCATTTGTTATTCCATAAACAATAAATCCATCATCAGACATTTCTAATTTAGGATTAGAATTAGCTTCAAAATTATCTTTTATAGTATTTATTATATTTCCATCTAAATCATTATTAATTAATTTAATTTGTGAAGAGTTATCTTTTTTTATATTTACTATAGTTGCATATCCAATTATATTATTATCTTTATGTATTTGAATTATATCTTGATATGCTGAAAAACTAATGTTATCTTCTTGATACTCTTTTTTATATATTAAATTAAAATCTTTATCATATCTTATTAAATAAGCCTTTTCATTTGAATTAGCTATTCCAATATAACCTTCATTATTAATATGAATTAATTTTTTAATTAATATATTTTCATCTAAAGAAGATGCTTTTTCTTCAATTACTTTGCCATTTAAATCTATTTTTAAGAATATGTTTTTTTCTATATCATTACTATCTTTAAAAGATATTACTAATGAATACCCTGTTATTTTATTTTCTTCATCATATAAATATAGGACATTTGAAATATTTGAAGACACTACATTAGCACTTTTATAGGAATGTACCCAACTAGTATTACCATAAGTATCCATTTTAGCATATATTACATTACTTTGTTTTTTACCGTTATCACCTTTTTTATTATAAGTACCAGCTACAACAAAACCATCTGTTTTTTGTTTAGAATTATAACTTTTATCTATTATTGTTAATTTCTCATCATTATACTTATTTAAAGAATATACTGTATCTTTTGCAAATACATTTATATTATAAGTAAAAAAAGATATTATACTTATCATTAATAACGCTATTTTTTTCATTTGACACCTCAGATTATTTTAATTATAAAACAAAAAAAGACTAATTACTAGTCTTCAGTCTCATTTTTAATTAATTTAATTTCTTTTTCTAATTTATGTCTTCTTAATCTATATTTTTTTGGTAACAAAGATAATAATATTTCATGAGCTTTTAATTCTTTTAAATAGTATTCTCTAAATAATGGTCCTTTTTTTTCTAAAAAGACTGGTCCAAAATAATACTCTTTACTAGAATATTTTTTCTTACCTTTTTTAAAAATAATTATTTGATAAATAAATCTTTTATCTTTAACAAATTCTTCATTAGCAATATAATAACCGTTTTTAGTAAGATATCTTTTTACTTTTTCCTGATAATTGTTTGGGCTTATTATTAAAGTATTTATTTTTTTTAATATCTTATTATTTTCTTTACAAATAGATATTATATTTAAACCACCCATACCAGAAATAATCAAAGTATTTACTCCTGGAGCATAGGTACTTAAACCTGGTCCTAATTTAGTCTCTATTTTATCTTCTAATTGTTCTCGTTTTATATTTTGTTTTGCTTGGTTTAGGGGTCCTTCAGCAATATCACTAGCAATTACTCTAATATTTGTATTTCTATGAATTAAGTAAATGTCAAGTAAAGAACGTGATGGATGTCTTAATTTTCTTAAGGCTTTAGCTTCTATTTGACGTATTCTTTCTCTTGTAACTCCAAATATTTGGCCTACTTCTTCAAGTGTACGACATTGACCATCATCTAAACCAAAACGAAGTCTTAAAACTTTTTCTTCTCTTTCTGTTAAAGTAGATAAAACTTCTTTTAACTCTTCTTTTAGCATTTCTTCTGTTGCATATTCTTCTGGTCCTTTAGTTTTTTCATCTCTAATAAAATCTCCTAAATGAGAATCATCTTCTTCTCCAATTGGAGTTTCAAGTGAAACTGGATCTTGACTTATTTTATATACTTCACGAACTTTATCTATTGA
>CACYRE010000119.1 GCA_902776735.1 uncultured Erysipelotrichaceae bacterium
TAAAAAGTGGAAATAAGGAGAAGAAAAAAATAGATAGATGTAATTTTATGAAGAATCTATCTATTTTTTACTAAAAATTATTTTTACTCTTATTTACTGCTTTAATATAATGATCTAGATCATTTAAATAAAAGACTGCTAAAACCTGAGAAGTAACATTACCAATAGGTAATCCTTTTCCTTTGGTATATTTTGGTATACTTTCTAATTCTTTTATTCTTGATTTTTTATCTTTATCTTTTAACTTATTATTATTCTTAATATAATTAATTTCTTTATAAATAAGTTTATCTATACTATTATTAATATAATTATAATTAGTACTATTAATACTATTATTAATATAATTATAATTAGTACTATTAATAATATTTATAATTAACTTTAATTTATTTTTATCTTTAATTATTTTATTTAGTTTATTTATTAATATATTATGATTAATACTATAAAAGTATTTTTTTATATCACATTTTAAAACATAAAAATTATTATATTTTAACTTCATATGATTAATATATTTTTTTAGTTTTATAATACCATATAAACTCCCTTTACCACGTCTTGTAGCTACATTAGTATCAATTAGTTTGGGTTCTAATAATGGCCTTAGTATTTTTTCAGCTACATAATAATTTACTATTCTATCAGACATATTCTCACTCATAATAATTCTTGCTTTTGGTTCATATATTAAAAAAATATTATATTTACCATGTACAAAAGTATTATTTACTAAAGAGTTATAAATATTATATAAATTAACATTCTTGCAGCACTCAAACTTAAATAATTTATCTTTGTTACGAGTATTTTTTTTAATAATATTATAAATATCATTTAATTCCAATAGACTTATATATTCCAAGACAGATACTCCTCAATTCACTTAATAATTTTAAAGTTTTTTTTAACTCTTTTTCACTAATATATTTTTTATTTATACATTCTTCTAAATAATAATCTATCATATCTATATTAATAATATATTCCATTAAATATTTACTCTTAATATTAATACTATAATTATCTTTATAATACATTAAATTTTTTAATAATGTATATAACTCATTCTTAAAATTATTTCTTAAACTATTTTCTTTATTAGGTAAATTAATAATAATATTATCACAATTATTTATAAATTTTTTTGTTTTATTTAATAGTATAAATCTTTCATTATTTGAATTCATCAATATATTCCTTTATTCTTTTATAATTATTATCGGTAATAAGATTTTCTATATGATCTAATAATAATTTCTTTTCTTTATTAATATAATAGTTATCATTTAATTCTTTTAATACTTTAGTATATTTATTATCATTATAAGTTTTATTAATACATTTATTATTATCTAAAATAATTACAAAGTTAATATTATAATTATCTAGTATATAAATAATACTATTAAGTGAGCTATAGGGAAAACCTATTTGCTTAATAGTATCTTTTTTAATTAATTTATATCCTGTATAACAATGTAATATGAATGCATCATTATTATAAGCATGATAAAAATCATTTGATTTAAATAGTATTATTGTATTTTTATATTCTTTTGTTAAAGATATTAATTTACTTCTTTCTTTTAAAATAGTATTATACTTTAATTTATCTTTAGTATTTTTTTTATTAGAATTATTTTCTTCTTCAATGAATTTAATTATATTATCTATATCTTTATCTTTTATTTCAATAGTGTCTTCGACTTTTATATTCTTACCAATTGTTTTCATAAAAAACAGTATAGTTTATAGGTATTAAAAGAATATATTAAATATTCGTCTAATTCCATCTATACTTTTTATTTAGAAATGAATTAAACATTCCAGTGAAAATCTTGTTCCAGCCTATAAATTGATTTTACATGTTGCTAGACTACAAATAATTTTTATTATTTGTTACTGCTTCTCGTATTAAAGATTCTTAAACAATAAGATCCACTAATACACTCAGTAGATTTACTTTATAAATCATTTTAGTAGGAAATTCGACGGGCCGGACGCCGTCCGAATTGTTGACGTTGTTGTTGTT
>CACYRE010000120.1 GCA_902776735.1 uncultured Erysipelotrichaceae bacterium
CCTTAATTTCTCCACCATAAAATATAAAATCAGTCAAAGTAATAAAAGTATTCTTAAGTACATTTTCATCATTTACTTTGTCAACTTCATTATTTACATTTTCTAAATAGTCAATAAATTCATCTTTATTTTCATAAGATTTATTATTAATACTTAAACCTTTATCATTAAAAATACTCTTATCATTAGTATTATTAGTGATAATTTCTATTTTTTCATTACTTTTAGTATTATTTTTTAAATTATTTCTATATAAATAAATAACTACTCCACTTAAAGCAAGTATTATTAAAATAAGTATTGCAATAATATGTTTTTTCATAATACCACCTCAAATACTTGTATATTATAACATATATAATTATTATTTACTATTCATTTCTAATTGAATCTTTATACTTTAAAATATTTTCTGTATTAATTAAATAACAAATCATACTAAAAGTATTATCATAATATTTTCTTAATTTATAATTAGATAATTCACTATATTTCTTATCTATTTCATATCTAATTCCCATCTTATTAATAACTAATTTAATTGTATTATAAATACTACTATTATAAGATTTATATTTATCTTGATCTTTTTCTAAAAAGGAAAATAATTTATCTATAATTATTCTTTTAGTTTTAATACTATTATTATTAATACTTTTATAAGAAATAATTAATTCATAGATATTACTTGGTAATAATTCATTTAATTCAGAATAGTCTAAATCAATTGAAGAGATAATTATTTTATCATCTAAATCATAAGCTTCTAAACCCATTCTTTCTAATATTAAAGGAATATTATGATAGATAATACTTCTAGCTTTAGTATTATATTTAACTTCATCAGAATAGATTTTAATATTTGATAGTAGTAAATTCATATTAAGAATAAACTCAAGTAAATTAATAAAACTATTCTCATTAATTTTACGACTATTTATATTTACACCAATAAATTCTAAATACTCATAAACATCTAAATATGTTCCTCTAAATTTCCAATTATTAAATAAATATGTATTAATAAATTCAAAATAGTTATAATTTTTATTTTTATAAGTTAAACATTTACTATTTAGTACTTTAATCATCTTAAGATATTCATCTTTATATGTTGTTTTATTATTTAAATTAAAGATTGTAACACGCATAAATATCACCATAAATAACTTAATAAAAAGAGCAGTTATTGTCAAGAAAAAATAAATAGTAAACTAACTATTTATTTTAATAATCCATGGCTATTACATCAGTAAAATAATTTTCTCCTACTCGATCTGGTTTTGATGAATCTTCGACAACTTTACCAGTCTCAGTACTGATTTTAGTAATATTCATTCCTTCCCCCGATCCAGAGCAATGAGCAATAACTAAATTATTATCTTTTTTGCTTATTATTACACCTATATGACCAGACATATAAGCTAAATCACCAGGTTCTACCTTGTTATAAACATCAGCAGAAGTTATACTCATTTTTTCTCCATAGTCCGCATAATTTTCTGAAGTAAGTTTACAATCTTGAGCTCCATTTTTAACTCCACCATTAAATAATGACCAGCTAACATAACCAGAGCAGTCTAAACTATATGGTAAATATTTTCCTGTTGTACTACTTCCTGCAGCAGTAACTTGCTTTTCACTTCCCCATTCGTGGAAAAACTGTAGCAAGAAAAATAGCACTCATAGTAGTCTTTTCACGAGTAGTATCCAATGAATCTAATACTTGATTTAAAAGGTTATTATAATATTTATAATCATAATTAGCCTTTATTTCGTCCTTACTAATCATATCTGCTAAAGTACTATTACTATTATTAATTTCCCAATCAAGAGCTTTACTTAATCCACTAATCTTAATAGAATCAACTTTAGTATTAAAAATATTTTCATTTAAAGAATTATTATAAGCCAAAATTAAACGAATTGTTTTATCAATATTATCTTCTAAAGATAAAAATCCAGTAGAAGTATCAGATATAGAATTAGAAAAGGCAGTTGAATCTATAGAATTAAAGCAATCATCATGTCTACTACCAACCTTTTTTATACTCTCTATAGAATCACTGATTAAAGTATCAGTTGAAGCTGCTATTGAATTATCAATATTTTCTAATTTTCCAATAGAAGAAACTAATTTAGTTAAATCAGCACTTAAACTACTCATATTATATTAATCCCTCCACTTCATCTAATTTACTTTCATAGCTTTTCTTTTCTGCTTCTAAATCATTAATCTCACTCGTTAAACTATTAAATTTCTTATTATCTAGAAAAAAATCTAACAAACTCAAAGAACTTTTCCTTGAAGCAATTTCACTATCAAGTTCTTCAATCTTATCATTTAATTCTTTAATTAATTTATTTATTTCTTTTCTTCTTTGTTCCTCTAACAACTCAGTAACAGTACTTTCAAAATTATTAAAAACATTCTTAATATCAATACGATTCAAAAAAGATATGGCTGAATCTATTATTGGAGAGTTATCATCTATATTGAAAGCACTTATACCTAAGTCACCACTTTTACTTAATTCTTCATCAAAAAAATCATTAATTTTATTCATATATTTTTTAACAGCATCCTTAATGGTATCAACATATGAATTAATATCTTCTTCTTTTAATAATTCAGAAACATCTGTATCACAAGTAATACTATCTAACATAACTACCTCCTATAACTATCATCAAAGAAATCTTCACAATTCTGTCAATATTTTATATCTTACTATTTTAATATGTCAAGATAATTCAATAATATTTCTAAGTAAAAAAGTAAATAATATTTAATTAATTATTTACTTCACATTAAAATTATTTATTTTTATCTTCATCTTTTATTTCATCTATTAATTCTTCAGATGTAGATTCATCATCTACTTGTTCTAATAGTTCATCTGTTGGTTCATATTTCTTATTTTTACTTTTCATTTCTTCTTCATGAACTAGTACATTATAAGCTACTTTTCCAACTAAAGTCTTTGGTAATTCATCTCTTATTTCATATTCATAAGGCCATGAATAACGAGAAAGGTTTTTCTCACAATGTTCTCTAATTGATTTAATAACTTCTTCATGATCAACATTTTTATTTTTTAAAACAATGAATGCTTTTGCTACATGGACTTTATATGGATGAGGTATTCCAATAACACAGCTCATAAGTACAGCTGGATGAGAGTCTATTACATTTTCAATGTATTGTGGGTATAAGCAATAACCACTACTAACAATAAGTCTTTTAATTCTATTTTTAAAATAAACAAATCCATCTTTATCCATCATACCTAAGTCACCAGTATGTAGCCAAATACGACCATCTCTATGCTTGCGAAGAGTCTGTTTAGTTTCTTTTCTATCTCTTAAATATCCTTTCATGACAGTTGGTCCACTAATAACAATTTCTCCCTCTTCACCATAAGGGACTTCTTTATCTGTTCCATCTTGAACAATTTTAAAGTACATATCAGGATAAGGTATACCAATACTTCCCTCACGATAATAGTTTAGTGGCGTAAAGCAACTAGCACTACCGCATTCAGTTAAACCATATCCCTCACGAACTTTCGCTGGTGAACCATGTTCTTTTAAGAAAGCATCAACCTTTCTTTTTAATTCAACAGATAAAGAATCTCCTCCAGAAATAACACATGTTAACCCCTACCATAACATTAGGACGATACTTCTTCAATAATTTATCAAATGTCTTAGCACTAAACTGAGGAAGTAAAATACTAGTGCCTCCAAAATATTGAACAGTATGAATACATACACCTAATCCAAAGCCATGGAATATTGGCATAATAGCAAGTACTTTATCTTTTTCACGAAGACATGCAACATGTTCAAAAGATTGCATAGCAAGGGCATTTAAGTTCATATTAGTAAGCATTACGCCTTTTGGAGTACCGGTAGTTCCACCACTATAAAGAATTGCTGCTACTTCTTTACTCTTGAAGTCATCATCAATTTCTTTAGTATATGAGTGTCCCTGTTTAATAAATTCTTTCCAAGGTATTCTAATATCAGTTTTTGCCATTCTAATTTTAAAACCTTTAGTTGCTTGATAAATTGCTTGCATATACATTGGCATAGAGTCAGCAACTGAAACTGTTACTACTTTTTTTACTTTTGTTTCTGGTAAAACAGAATTAATCTTATTAAAAGCAAAATCTATTGTTACTATATAGTTACTTCTTGACACTGTTAAAAAATGTTTTATTTCATTTTCACCTGATAAAGGGTGAATCATATTGGAAATAGCTCCAATTTTATTTATTGCATAAAAAGCAATTATTGCCTCAGGTACATTTGGCATACAGATTGCTACTATATCTTTATGCTTTACTCCTAGTTGTTTAAAAGCACGAGCTGCTTCATCTATTTGTTTTAGAAATTCATAATATGTTTTCTTTGTACCATAATAATTGTAACTAATGTTATTCAAATGTTTTGAAGAAGTATATTCAATTAACTTATATACTGAAAAATCTGGATAACTTAAATGTTCATTTTCTCCATCATAAAACTTATACCATGGAGTCTTTATTTTATTCCCCACTTCTAATCACCACAACAATAATTATAAAAAAAAGAAAGAATTAAGTCAAATTAATTCTTAAATTACTCAACATATTTATTATTTTAAATTATAATATACGTCTTGTACATCATCCAAATCTTCTAATGCATTAACTAAATTCATAACTTTTTCTGTTCCTTCTTCATCAAGTTCTACTTCAATATTAGGAACATAAGATAATTCACATTGCAAAAACTCTTTAACTCCAGCTGCTTCTAAAGCATCACGAACTTTAGTAAAACTTTCTTGATTAGTTGTAATAACATAAGTATCATCATCACGTTCAAAGTCGTCTGCTCCAGCATCAAGAGAAGCCATCATCATTGTATCTTCATCATATTCACCTGGAATAACAATAGTGCCACGCCTTTCAAACATGTAACTTACTGATCCATCAGTTCCTAAATTACCTCCTGCTTTAGTGAAAGCACTTCTTACTTGAGAAGCCGTTCTATTACGATTATCAGTTAGACAATCAACCATAAATGCAACTCCTCCATGACCATATCCTTCATAACGAAT
>CACYRE010000121.1 GCA_902776735.1 uncultured Erysipelotrichaceae bacterium
ATTTTTTGTTTCTTTCTTATAATAATTATAGATAAGCATTGCATCTTTTGTTGAAAAACCCATATCTGTTAAATAAATAATAGTTTCATAACTTGCTTCATATTCTTTTAATTTATTATGTAAATTATCAACATTAGTTTTAGTTATTGTGGGAATTAAAAGTAAATTGTCTGGTGTTTCTAAAATTATTTTTAAAGTATCTTTTCCAAGAACGTCAACTATTCTTTTAGCTTTAGCTTCACCTATTCCTTTGAATAGTCCACTAGTTAAAAATTCAATTATAGAATCTTTTTCTTTTGGAACAACTCTTTCATAACTTTCAACATTAAATTGTTTGCCGTATTTTTCATGATTTACAACTCTACCATAAAATTTATAAGTATCTATTTCGTTAAGTTCATGAAAATAGCCAGTAAATGTAATAGTTCTTCCCACATATCACATATTCAGCAAGTTTTTCATCACTAACATCACTTACTTTAAATAAGCCAATATAGTAACCTGTACCACTCATAAAAATAGTTTTAGTATATTTACCTTGTATGAAACTTGCCACAATTTAACCTACTTTCTATATTACTTCTCCAATTGCATATGGATATTCTACCTTATTTATTTTAACATTAATCATACTATTATGTTCTAGTTTTCCTGGAATTTTTACATGAATAAAGTTTGAGGTATGTCCAAAACTAAATCCATCTTTATATTCTTCTATCAAAACAGTAAGTCCTTTATTAATAAATTTTTTCATATATTCTCTTTCAAGTTCCTCTGATACTTTGATTAGACGTCTTGCTCGATCTTTTTTAATATTTCCTGGAATTTTATTTTTCATAGTACTAGCCTTTGTACCACGTCTTTCACTATATGGAAAAACATGAAGTTTAGAAAAGGCAATATTTTTACATGTTTCAATGGACTTTTCAAATAGTTCTTCACTCTCTCCTGGAAAACCTACTATAATATCAGTACTGATTGCTATATCTGGTCTAATACTTCTAATTTCAGCTATTTTTTGTTTATAAAAATCTAAATCATATTTTCTATTCATTGCTTTTAATATTTCATCAGATCCAGCTTGAATTGGTATATGTAAGTGATTTACTATAACATTAGATTTTCTTATTACATCGAGTACTTCCTCATTTAATTCAGTAACTTCAATTGATGATATTCTAAGTCTTTCCAATCCTTTAATCTTAACTAATTTCTTTAATAAGTCAGCAAAATTTGTTTCTAAATCATTTCCATAAGAGCCTGTATGAATACCTGTTAAAACTACTTCTTTATAGCCATTATTAACTAAATCAGTTACTTCTTCTATTACTTCATCTTCTTTCTTGCTGCGACACTTTCCTCTAGCAAATGGAATAATACAATAACTACAAAAATTATCACAACCATCTTGTATTTTTACAAATGCTCTAGTTCTACCTGGAAACTCTTTAATTCGCATATCTTCAAAGTCAGATAATCTATTGCTATATAAATCAACAATAGTCTTTTTATTTTTAAAATACTCATCTAGTAGATTTACAATTCTTACTTTATCTTTATTACCAATAATGATATCTAGGCCATCTTCATGATAATCTTTATTAACTGCAATAAAACATCCCATCGCAACAACACAAGCTTGAGGATTTCTTTTAATTGCTTGTCTAATCATCTTTCTTGACTTAGAATCACTATTATTAGTTACTGTACAAGTATTTATTATATATACGTCACAAATATCATCAAAATCTTTTATTTCATAACCTGCTCTTACTAATTCATTTTCAATATACTCACTCTCATAAGTATTAACTTTACAACCTAAAGTATATATACCAACACTTCTCATTTAATCACTCTTTCTATTAACTATTTTTATATTGTTGATACCAATCATTTAACTCATCTTTTTTCTTATCTATATATTCTTTTGCCTTAGCTTTACTCTCTTCAACATATGGTTTATAAGTATTAATAGTATCATTCATAGATTCTTTACCTTCATTAAAAGAATCTATCGTTTTGTTAAATTCATCTTCTCCAACACTGTTCTTATAATTATTTAATATATTATTTCTTACCTCTTCTAATTTATCTTTAATATTATTATAAGTTTTAATAGAATTACTCTTAATATTTTCTTTATATCCAGGAAACTTACTTTCTATTTTAACATCTATCTCTTCATAAATATTAAGTACTTTTTCTTTAACTGAACTTGTTAAATCGTTAAACTTTATTTCCTTAATTTCTCCACCATAAAATATAAAATCAGTCAAAGTAATAAAAGTATTCTTAAGTACATTTTCATCATTTACTTTGTCAACTTCATTATTTACAT
>CACYRE010000122.1 GCA_902776735.1 uncultured Erysipelotrichaceae bacterium
TTAGAAATTAAATTATTATATTACTTAGGAGTTACTCCAAATATTGATTCCTGTGTTAGATGTGGAAGTACTAAAAATATCATAACACTTTCAAGTGATGCTGGAGGATATATCTGTAGCAATTGTTATAACAATGAAACTTTAGTTAGTGATAAAACTATTAAAATTGTTCGAATGTATTTTTATGTAGATATTAAAAATATAACTAAATTAAATATAAATCATGAGATAACTAAAGAAATTAATAGATTTTTAGATGACTATTATGATAGGTATACAGGTCTATATATTAAGAGTAAAGATTTTATTAAAAAAATCAATCAGATTACGGAGAAAAATTAAAACTTTATTTTTATAAAAAAATAATATATAATTAGTTTGGTGATAGTATGAATTTAATTCAATATATAATTATAGCAGTTGTTTTAATAATTATTCTGCTTGCTGTAATTAAGGCAACGAAGAAAGATGCTGAACTAGATTTTAATAAACTAGTAGAGTTGCTTGGTGGGAAAGATAATATTATAAGTACTGAATCAAATATGTCTAGGTTCAAGGTAACTTTAAAAGATGTGTCAAAGGCTAACAAAGATGGAATACAAAAACTAGGTGCTAAAGGAGTAGTAGAAATAGATAACCAATTAAAGATTATCTTAGGTTCTAACTCTAAACAACTAAAGAAATATATAGATCAAATAAAATAATTAATATGTTACCGATAAATTTAAAATTTTATTATAAAAACATAGTTATTATATTTTTAATAGATAAAATAAATATATAAATTAGCATACAAAAATAGTTTTTTTGTTGAAAAAAATAAATGATACTAGTATACTAATATTAAGATTAAAGAATATTAATTTTTGATTATGTATGTAGTGAGAGGTGTTTTATGAATAATAATGAACAAATGAATAATAATCAACAAATGAATAATAATCAACAAATGAATAATAATCAACAACAAATGCAAACAAATACAGTAAATAATAATGTAGCTGGTAATACTGTACTAAATAACACTGGTGCAAATTTATCTAACATTCCAGAAGAATACAAACCTATTTCAATGTGGGGATATTTTGGTTATGAAATATTATTTTCTATTCCATGTGTTGGCTTTATATTACTTTTAGTATATGCATTTGGTGGAACTAAAAATGTTAATTTAAAAAATTTTGCACGTAGTTATTTTTGCTTTTTGATAATAGTTGCTGTTATAATGTTTATTCTTGTTTCTGTTGCAGGAGTTGCAGGTATTTCTTCAGCAATTTCCCATTCTTAAAAATGAAAAGAATTAATTTTAAACTATTAAAAAAAGATTTATATCTTAATAGATATGGTCTTTTTATTATTATTTTATATTTAATAATCATGCAATTATTTTTTCATAACTTGTGTATTTTTAAACTAATATTTCATTTTCCATGTCCAGGTTGTGGACTTACACATGCTTTTTTTTCTTTACTTAAAGGAAATTTTATAAAATCATTAAATTATAATCCTAGTTTAATATTCTGGTTATCAATTTTTATTCTATTGTTTTATGGCAGATATATAAATAAAATAAAATTTAAAATATTTCCTAATTACATAATATTTGTTTCTTTATTTACTTGGATCTGTTATATTATTAAAATTCTTAATAAGTAATATAAATTAATTTCATACAATATTTAGGCAGTTAATTATACATTTTGATATTATTCGACATAATTCGACAAAATACCTAAGTTTTATTTGCTTTAATTAGATAGGTGAATTTTATGTCTTACTTAAAAAACTTAATAATAGATATTATGTGTATTTTATTACCTCTTTGTTTATATTTAAAATATATTGCTTATATTAATACAGCAGAGAAAAAAGAACATAAATATGATATTTCAGTAGCAATTATTTCTTCATTAATATTACTTTTATTTCTTGATGATAAAGATTTTATCGCAACTAATATTTTTTTTACTATTCCTCTTCTTTTAAGTTATATATTTAAAAAAGATCAGTTATCAATATTAATATCTATTATTTTAGTTTTTGTTTATCATTATTTTTATCATGTTAATTTTATTATTTTAACTATTCTTTATACATTATCTTTCTTTATATATAAATTATTTTTAAAGAAAAATCTTAATTTATGTAAAGCTTTTTCTATATTTATTATTTTAAAAATATTACTTTTAATAATAATTCCAAATTATATAATTAATAAAAATATTATATCTTTTAAATGTTTGTATATTTTATTTACTTCAACTATATCATTTATTATATTTACTTATTTAACGGCTTATTTTATTACTAGAAGTAAGCAGATACTTGAAATAAATACTACATTTAAACAATTAGATAAAGAAAAGAAGCTAAGAGCAGCTGTTTTTAAATTAAATCATGAATTAAAGAATCCATTAGCTGTTTGTAATGGTTATTTAGAAATGTTAGAATATGCTGATGATCTTAATAAAACAAAATATCTTGAAATTATTAGAAGTGAAATTAAGAGAAGTTTAACAATTATAAACGATTTTTCTAGTCTTGGTAAGATAAAAAGTCTTGATAAGGAAGAAATTGATTTATGTTTATTATTAGAAGATGTTAAAAAAGTATTAGAACCCATTTATAGTAAAACACTAGCTA
>CACYRE010000123.1 GCA_902776735.1 uncultured Erysipelotrichaceae bacterium
TAAAAAAATATAATTTTGTACTTTCTAATACTAGATTGAATAATTTAAAGAAACATTTACTTGAAAATGAGGATATTGAATGGTTAGAGATAGAAAGAATTGGTACTAAATATGTTATTAAAGTTGAAATGCGAAAGATTCCTAAGAAAGATAGTACTTGTCTTGCTCGAAATATCGTTGCGAAAAAGAATGCGGTAATTACTAGATTTGATATAACTAATGGAGAAATAATTAAAAAAAAAGAAGATTATGTTGTAAAAGGGGAAACTATAGTTAGTGGACTAATTCACAATAAAGAAACAATAAAAAATAAAGTTTGTTCAACAGGTAATGTCTATGGAAAGACTTGGTATAGAGTAAAAGTATCTCTTCCTACTTCTAAACTAATTAGAAATAAAACTGGTAAGAAAAGATTTGGTATACATATAAAAATACTTAATAAGAATTATAATTTATTAAATAATTTCGCTAATTTTAAAATAAATCAGTATAATATAATTGAGAGCAAGATAGTTCCTTTTAATATTAGTTTTGTTAAATATTTAGAACTTGATGAGAAAGAAAAAAAATTAAGTTTAAAAGAATTAGAAAATATTGCTCAAAATATGGCTGAAAAGAAGATTAGTAAAAAATTAAAAAAAGGGGAAAGAGTACTAAATAAAAAAATTTTGAAAAATACTATAAATGATAGTAGAATAGATATAGATGTATTTGTTGAAGCAGAAGAAAATATTACTGATTATTTTGATATTAGTGATATAAATATAGATGAATTAAATGAAGCAAATAAGAAGGAGTGATTAGATGCTAGGACCACTTAGTAATACAATTCATGGTGTAATATCATTTACTTGGCCAATGGTTTTAATATCAGTTATTATCCTAGTATCTTTTAGAATAGCATATTTATTTAAGAACCATGAAAAATTAGTTTTATATAAAGATTAGTTACTTTTCAAGATGATACATCTTGGGCTAGTAATAATTTTATTCCTTTTAAAGAAATATTAAGATATAATATAACAAGTAATTTATTTTTTAAAAATGTTGTAGGAAACATGATAATGTTTTTACCTTTTGGTTTATTTGCAAGTCTTTATTTAAAGTCAGATAATATAAAATTACCTATTACTTTAACTTTAATTGCTAGCATATCTATTGAAACGATTCAATTAGCAATAGGAAGAGTATTTGATGTTGATGATATTATCTTAAATTTACTTGGAGGTATATTTGGTTATTTAATTTATAAATTATTAAAAAAAATAGGTGAAAAGTTACCTAGTTTTTGTCATAGTGAATGGTTTCTTGATATATTATCAATAATTGCTTTAGTAGTTATTGTTTGGGTAATTATAACTATTTAGAAGGAGAGAGTATGAATAAAATAGAAATTTTTAATCAGACAGAAGAAAAAATAAAAGAATTAGATACAGTTGAGAAAGTATTATATAGTGGGTATTGATAGAGAAACAGATGTTATTACGTTTGCTTTAGAAGATGAAGATACGGTAATAATTCCTGATAATGAAAGAATATTAGGTGATATTTATATTTCTTTAGATAAGGCAAAAGCTCAAGCAGAAGAATATGGGCATTCTTTTCTTCGAGAATTATCATTTTTAGCTGTTCATGGTTTTTATCATCTACTTGGCTACGATCATCAAACAAAAGAAGAAGAAAAAGTTATGTTTGCTAAACAAGAGGAGGTACTAAACTCTTATGGGATTACTAGATAAATTTTTTAAGACTAAGTCGCCAAAAAGAAATAAAGATACAGGAACAGCCCTAGAGCGTTATAACAAAAGCTTTCATCATGCTATAGATGGAATTATTTATGTTACTAAGTATGAACATAACATGGTAATAATTATTTCTGCTACTATTCTTGCTTGTGCTTTTGGTTTCATTTTTAATATATCTTTGAATGAATGGTTATTTATAATTCTTATATGTGGAGCTATATCAGCCTGCGAAATGATGAACTCAGCAGTTGAAGCGACAGTTGACTTAGTAACAACAGAGATTCATCCCCTAGCAAAAATTGCCAAGGATACAGCAAGTTCAGCTACTCTAGTTTTATGTATTACTGCTTTAATTGGTGGAATAGTTATATTTTTACCAAAAATTTTAGCTTTATTTTAGGAGGTTTTATGTACGAAAAATTATTAAATTTACAAAAAAATTCTTATTCTCCATATTCAAACTATGCCGTAAGTGCTATCGTTGTAATGAATGATGGTAAAGAGTTTCCGGGAGTTAATGTAGAAAACGCTTCATTTGGTGCAACTATTTGTGCTGAAAGATCGGCAATTCTTGGCGCAATCAGTAATGGTTATAAAAAAGGTGACTTTAAGGAGTTACATGTTATGACTTCAAGTAAAGATGTCGGTTATCCTTGTTTTATATGTCGTCAAGTAATTGAAGAATTCTTTAAAAATGATGATTTGATTTATTGCTACAGCAAAGAAGGTAAAGTAGAAAAACATCCTGTTAGTGATATGTGTACTTATCCTTTTGGAGAGGATGATTTAAAATGAAATGTGGTTTTGTAAGTATAGTTGGTAGACCTAATGTTGGTAAAAGCACTTTATTAAATTCTATACTTGGAATGAAACTTGCTATTACATCTAATGTTTCTGGAACAACTAGAAATGTAATAGATGGAATTTATAATGATAAAGACTCTCAAATAGTATTTGTTGATACTCCTGGTATCCATAAACCTAATAATAAACTTGGCAATATTATGAATAAAAAAGCTTATAATAATATTGATGGTGTAGATGCAATTTTATTCTTAGTCGATATTTCCAAGGGTTTTGGTAAGGGTGATAAATTTATCCTTGATAAAATAAAAAATAGTAATGTACCAATATTTTTATTATTAAATAAAATAGATTTAGTAAAAGATAAAAAAACTTTACTAAAAGATATTTCTGAGATAACTAAGTTATATAAATTTAGTGAAGTAATTCCAGTTTCTGCTAAAAAAAATGATAATGTAGATTTAATAATTAATTGTTTGAAAAAAGTTTTACCAGAAAGTGATAAGATGTATTCAGATGAAGAGTTAACTAATGTTTCAACTAGATTTATTTTAGCTGAGTTTGTGAGAGAAAAAGTACTCGAGTTAACTAGAGATGAGATTCCTCATACTGTTACATGCTATGTAGAAAATTATGAAGAAGATGAAAAAATAGTTCATGTTCAAGTAGTAATTGTAGTAGATAGAGATAATATTAAAAAAATTATTATTGGAAAAGGTGGCTCTATGTTAAAAGAGATTGGTACAAGAGCAAGACTTGATATGGAA
>CACYRE010000124.1 GCA_902776735.1 uncultured Erysipelotrichaceae bacterium
TAATGAATTCAAGTTCTGTATCATAAATGATTTTCCAATGTATGAATGGAGTGAAGAAGAAGATAGATATATATTCATGCATAACCCATTTAGTATGCCTCAAGGTGGAATGGATGCTTTAAATAATAAGAAACCAGAAGATGTTTTAGCTTATCAATTTGATTTTGTATGTAATGGTGTTGAAATGGCCAGTGGTGCTGTTAGAAATCATGATTTAGATATCATGAAAAAGGCTTTTGAAATTGCTGGCTACACCGAACAAGACTTAGTAACAAGATTTAAAGCTCTAGCTGAAGCATTTAAGTATGGTGCTCCACCTCATGCAGGAATGGCTCCTGGAATTGATAGAATGTTAATGCTTTTACTTGATACTCCATCAATTCGTGAAACTATTGCTTTCCCACTTACAGCAGGAGGTGCTGATATGTTAATGAATGCACCAAGTGAAGTTAGTGAATTACAATTAAGAGAAGCTCATATAAAAGTAAGATAAAGGAGTAAGCTGTTTTGTTACTTCTTTTTTTGTAAAATTATGTAAAATTAATATTTAAGTTGCAATTACATCTAAAAATATAGTATATTTATGTTAGAATAATAGGCTGGTTGAGGTGATAATATGACATTTTTTAATTCATTTTGTTCATATATAAGTAAAATAACAACCATAGATGTTGGAATTATAAAAGTTGTATTACTTACTATTATTATTTGGGCTATTTTTTCTATTATTAAAACTGTTGGTAAAAGTTTAATAAAAAACAAATTAAGTGGTAGAGGAGAGTATGTATTAAATCAATCATTCAAAGTTGCAATGAATGTTTTAGAAATATTTGCTCTATTACTAATTTGGAGTGAATATATTAAAAATCTTATGACATTAATTTCTGTAATGTCAGCAGCTTTAATTTATGCATTACGTGAAATTATTCTTAATTTCTTTTGTGGTATATATATTAAAGTTAGACGCCCTTTTAAAGTAGAAGATAGAATACAAATAGATGATATTAAAGGAGATGTTATGAATATTTCATCTCTTGACTTTGAGGTGCTAGAAGTTTCTACCAAAGAGGAAAATGGTCAATCAACTGGTATTGTAGTTAATTTTCCTAACTCTATAGTCATATCAAGACCAGTAAAAAATATTAATAAAGGATTTAAATATATCTGGAATGAATTAGTAATAAATGTAAAATTAGATTGCGATTTAGTAAAAAATAAACAAGAAATATATAAAATAGTTAATAATATTGAGACTATAAAGAATATTCCACGTAAAATGAAAAGTCAGATAAGTGAATTAAATAATGAAAATAGAGTATATTTTAATAAATATGAGCCAATTATATATACAAGAATAGTAACAGATCATATTGAATTAACTGTAAGATATTTAATGCACCCTAAAAAAGCAAGATATGTAGAAAGTGTTATTTGGAATAAGATATATGTGGCATATAGAGAAAGAAAAATTGATTTATTTACAGGAGCAGTAGAACCTACTTATATTTTTGAAAATGAAAATGATTTAGAAAATACCACTATAGATAATCATAAGTAATCTAGTCTTTTTGATTGGATTATTTTTCGTATAAATATCAATTAAATGTTAATAATATTACGGAGGGTTAAGTTATGGATATTAAAGAAAGAATTTATAAAGCATTAAAAAAGAAAAAAGAAAGTATAATTATTGATTTATTAGTTATTGATTATAATTCATCGAATTTTTATATTAGTTTAGTTTATAATCATAGTATTGAAAAATTTAAAGTACTATTTATTCCAATTGATGCTATAGGTAAAAAAGATAAAATAGAAGATTATTTTTGCTACCAATTTATATTTCCATAAGTGCTTTTATAAATAATAAATATTATATTTTCTCATTTACTCAATTTATTGATTTAGATTATCAATTCTTATTTGATATAATTGTTATTTTATTTGAACATTCTCCAAATATTATGCATGAATTATGTAATGAATTATTAGAACAATTTAATACAAAATTTGAAATTTTTAAATATAATGATTCATTAGACTTTAATTTATTTGAAGATTCATTGGAAACAATATTTAGTGAAGAAATAATAAAAAATAATAAATATAAGTTTACTGATATTCAATACTTAGAAGAAATTGATGGAAAATTCTATGGAGTTATAGATAATAAGAGATTTATTATTATGTATGATACCAATAATGAAAGATTAAATATTTATAGTGGTTTAAAAGATAGTTTAGGATCTGAGGTGTTTATACTTATAAAAGCAATTAGAGCAAATAATTTTAAAAAATTTAATAGAATACAAGTTATTTTTAATGAATCAGTTGAGAAAAAATTAATATTTTATTCTTATGATATAGATATAGAAAATAGATGTTTTATGGTATTTAATAATTTAATTGATAGAAAAATAAATTTCGGTTTAATGGAAAATAAGTCTTTAAAAGTACTTAGTTGTGATTTGAAATTTAAGAATAAAATTATTGATTATTTAAATAATAAATATGTATCTAGTAAAGCTAAAGAGATAACTGATTATATATTTGATAGTAAAGATAAGTAGTTATTATTTATTAAATAGATATCAAAAGTTATTTATAAATTAACATTATATTAGAACTAAATTTATAGTTCTTTTTTTATAAATATTCAATATATAAATACTTTAAAATAAATAATATTTATATTCATTTTTTTAATTTAAAATTTAGCACTTATAATTGACAAGTGCTAAAAATAGTGATATAAAATATTTGTACATAATTTTTAGGAGATGATTATATGGCAAAAAAACAATTTAAATCAGAGTCTAAGAGATTACTTGACTTAATGATTAATTCTATATATACCAATAAAGATATATTTTTAAGGGAGTTAATTAGTAATGCAAGTGATGCTTTAGATAAATTATATTATAGAAGTTTAACTGATAAAAAAATTAAAGTTAAAAAAGAAGATCTAGAGATTAATTTATCTTTTGATAAAGATAAAAGATTACTTACTATTAGTGATAATGGTTGTGGTATGACTAAAGAAGAACTTGATAATAACTTAGGAGTAATTGCTAAGAGTGGTTCTTTATCATTTAAAGAGAATATGACTAAGAAAGAGAAGACTGATATTATTGGTCAATTTGGAGTAGGTTTTTATTCTGCTTTTATGGTTAGTGATAAAATTACTGTTAATAGTTTAAGTGTTGATGAAAGTCAGGCTTATTCTTGGGAAAGTAAGGGAATAGATGGTTATACAATAGAAGAATGTGATAAAAAAACACACGGTACTGATATTATTCTTCATATTAAAGAAGATGATAGTGAAAATAATTATTCTAAATATTTGGATGAATATGAACTTAAAAATCTTGTTAGAAAATATTACGAAGATCATAAAGAAATAGAAACATTAAATAGTATGGTTCCAATTTGGAAAAAAAGTAAAGATGAAGTAACCGATGCTGATTATGAGAATTTCTACATGGATAAATTTAGTGATTACGATAAACCACTAAAAGTTATATCTATGTCAGGAGAAGGACTTGCTTCTTTTAAAGCTCTATTATTTATTCCATCTCATGCTCCATATGACTATTATACTCAAGATTATGAGAAAGGACTTTCACTATACTCTAATGGTGTTCTAATTATGGATAAATGTGCTGACTTATTACCAGACTATTTTAGCTTTGTCAAAGGTGTAGTTGACTCTGAAGACCTATCTTTAAATATTTCTCGTGAGATGTTACAAGAGTCACAAAATTTAAAAATAATTGCTAAAAATATTGAAAGTAAAATAAGACGTGAATTAGAAGATATGCTTAAAAATGATCGTGAAACATATATTTCTTTCTTCAAAACTTTTGGTGTTCAATTAAAATATGGTGTTTATAATAATTATGGAGCAGATAAAGATAAATTAAAAGACTTAGTAATGTTTTATTCAGCACATCATGAAAAGTTAATTACATTAAAAGAATATGCAGAAGAAATGAAGGAAGGACAAGATAAAATTTACTATGCTTCAGGTTCTTCAATTGAAAAAATCAACTCTCTACCACAAGTAGAACAAGTAAGAGATAAAGACTATGATATCCTATATTTAACTGATTATGTTTGACTTAGAGTCTGAAGAAGAGAAAAAAGAAACCGAAAAAGTAAATAAAGATAACTCAGATATGTTAAAAGAAATGAATGATGAATTAAAAGACGTAAATGAAGTTAAATTTAGTAATAAATTAAAATCTCATCCAGTTGCTTTAACTACTAAAGGTGACGTTTCAATTGAAATGCAAAAAGTATTTGATGCCATGCCAAATGATATGGGAATTAAAGCTCAAAAAATACTTGAGATTAATGAAAAACACCCAATTGCAGAAAAGCTAAAAGATTTATATAAAAATGATAAAGATGAATTTAAAGTATATACAAAAATACTTTATAGTGAAGCTAGAATGATAGCAGGTCTTCCAATAGATAATCCAACAGAAATCAGTAAATTAATATGTGATGTAATTTCTAAATAGATGTAAATTAAGATGTAAATATATTTTTAATACATCTTTTTTTTCTAAGATGTTTAAATTGTTTTATCTATTATAATAGATGTGTTTGTATGAAAAATAGTTTAAAAGTAGTAAGCTTAATATTTCTAATACTTTAAAATATGTAATTTCTGACGATAATATAGAATGTGAAGTTGGGACGACATCTACTTGTAAAAATAGATTAGATTTTTCTAAATATGTGGTTGAATACACTGATTCAAATTCTAAATGAATATATAATAGCTGTTTAAATGATTTATTTACCATCAACTTATTCAATATGATTTAAAAGTTAATATTAATAATTACTTTATTTTAATTAAAGGTTGTTATGATAATTTATGGAAGCCATTTAATGATACTCTAAAAGAAATTTAAGACTAGATGAATTATATTCAAGCTAATAATTCAACAGCTGGCCAAACTCTATGTCCTACTAATGAAGAAGTAATTCAAGTACTAAATACAGCTAGAAGTACAGATAAATATATAATAATTGCTTGTATTTTCTTGTTTATTATAGGTTGCTATTTAAAATAAATGTCATAGTAAAAAACAATTAATTAATAAAATAATAGTTGTAATAACTAATTAAGTAGTTATTACACTTTTTTGAGGTATAATATTCAGTAAATTTTTGAAGG
>CACYRE010000125.1:0-1813 GCA_902776735.1 uncultured Erysipelotrichaceae bacterium
GAACTTGAAGATAGATTTGGTAAACTTAATGAAGATATTATTATTTATATGTATAGTGAATGGTTTGATAAGATGGCAGAAGCAATGCATGTAAGTAGTGTTCGAGAATTAAGAAATTCTATTGAAATTACTTTTCCAAAAGAAGTTGTTGAAAAAATGGATACAGAAGAAATATTTATGGATGCTTTTCATGTTACGACAATGTTTAGATTTATAAGTAGAGGAAATAACTTAGTTATAATTTTGGATACAATTAAATTAGATAAACATCCAATATATTATTTAGTAGATTTAATGAGTAAAATTTATGACAAATTTGGAAAGAATATTGACTAATAAAAATTTTGCTGTTAAATTTAGAATATTAGGAGGATATAAATGAATGAAGAAGAACTAAATAATATAAAAGAGCAACATATAAATAATTATCGTAAGGCAATAATTGAGAATATTCGTAATAATACCAGTGTCTTGGTAAATGAAGATCTTACATCATTATTAAAAAAACCTCCACTTGATTCAATGGATTTAATTAAGACTAAATTTTTGAGTTTAGCGAAGAAAAATAAAATAGTTTTAAATATAGATGAACTTAATAAGATGCTCAACTGTTATAGAAAATTTATGTTAAAATGTTGTGATGAAATTAATAATATTAGAGTTACAGAATTAACTGATAAAGTAGAAAAAATAGATTTTACGAAAAATAGCGATGTTATTAAAATTAATAAGAAAGATTTTATGAATATTAATAAAGAAATTAAGAAAATATTAAAAGAACAATTAGCTGTTGGATATCAAAAATATATTTTAAAAAAGATTGATACTATATTTTTAGAGGATACAGATGAAGTCAAAAAGAAAAAAATAACTAATGATATGGCTAAATGGATAAATGGTATTTATAAAAATGAATTGCTTGAGAATGTTGATATTAAGATTCTTGTTAAAGATACTACTTTAATTAATAGTACAAAGGAGCAGGCTGAGAGATATTTATTTACTATTAATAATTCTAGACTTCTTAATGATAATTTAGATAATTGACTTAGGATTTCTTTTGTGCTATATTATTTTCACGTTTTAAAAGTTTTGATGAAGAGCTTTATATTGTTGTTATAAGAGAGAACTCTGGTGGTGGAAATGGGTATAATGCAATATAATAGTATGGCTTCTGAACTTCTATATTGATATGTAAATATAGACGTAATAGGCGTTAACTATTGAGTGTATAATATTAATTATTATAAAGTAAGGTGGTACCGCGATAATTCGTCCTTATATTTATAATAATTTTTTTTTGGGAGGGATTATAATGAATAAAAAATTTTATTTAACAACAGCAATTGCTTATACTTCTGGTAAACCACATATTGGTAATACTTATGAAATAGTACTTGCTGATGCAATTGCGAGATTTAAGAGATTGCAAGGATATGATGTTTATTTTCAAACTGGTACAGATGAACATGGTGAAAAGATTGAGATTAAGGCAAGGGATGCTGGTGTTACTCCTAAAGAGTTTGTTGATAATGTCTCAAATGAAATAAAAGATATTTGGGATATTATGAATACCAGTTATGATAAATTTGTTAGAACTACAGATCCACATCATGAAAAGGTAGTTCAACATATCTTTAAATATATGTATAATAAGGGAGATATTTATAAAGGAGAGTACCGAGGACTTTATTGTACTCCATGTGAATCTTTTTGGACTGAGAGTCAATTAGTTGATGGAAAATGTCCAGATTGTGGTAGAGAAGTTGAGGAAAAGTGTGAAGAGGCATATTTCTTTAAATTAAGTAAATAT
>CACYRE010000125.1:1824-2262 GCA_902776735.1 uncultured Erysipelotrichaceae bacterium
AAAACATGTTGTTTATGTTTGGCTTGATGCTTTAACTAATTATATTACTAATATTGGATATGATGTTGATAGTACAACTGATCAATTCAAAAAATTGTGGCCTGCAGACTTACATTTAATTGGAAAAGATATAATTAGATTTCATACAATATATTGGCCTTGTTTCTTAATGAGTCTTGATTTACCACTACCTAAACAAGTATTTGGACATCCTTGGTTAATTGTAAATGATGGTAAGATGAGTAAATCTCGTGGCAATGTAATTTATGCTGATGATTTAGTTAAAGAGTTTGGAGTAGATGCTGTAAGATATTATTTCTTACATGAGATTCCTTTTGCAAGTGATGGAGTGTTTACAAAGGATTTATTAATTGAAAGAATTAATGGAGATCTTGCTAATATATTGGGTAATTTAGTACAAAGAACTATTTCAATGGG
>CACYRE010000126.1:0-1810 GCA_902776735.1 uncultured Erysipelotrichaceae bacterium
ACTATATCTCCAAATAAACTACTATCAATATTTAGAGAATAAATACTGCCAAGTATATCTTGATGTCTGAGAATTTCTTTTGTTTTAATTTCATATAAAATAACTTCCGGCATTTTATCATTATAAATAATATTCTTTTCACTATCTGGATAGGGATAATATATTTTATATTCATTTTTCTTTAATTTAGCTTTTACTAAATTTAACTCTTTTGAATCTAGAAAGAAAGTAGGTTGACCATAATCAAGTCTAGTTAAATTTTTTTCAACATTATACATAAGTTCTCCTCTTGAATAAGTATTATAACATATACATAATATCAATTACTTAATATTATTGATAAATTAAATAAAATGGTCATAAAATTGATTCAGAAATAAATTAAAAAAAACCAGTAAAAGTAAAATAACTTTTCTGGAATTATTATACAAAGATAATTAATTATAAATATTTCTTTAATTTTTCAATATATCTTTCTTGTATCTTAATATATTCAGTAACTAATTTTTTAGTCTTCTTATCCATAGCTTTATTATTAAGTAACTTTCTACCTTCAATTATACCCATATTAGTACCATTAATTAAAATATCGGCAATTTTAGAAGTACTATTATCCAAAATAGTATCTTTTTGTATTCCATACCAAGTCATTAACTTTGTCATAGTACCAACTTCATGTACATCTTTATTTGATTTTGTTCTATATAATTCATCTATTTTATTAGAAAGTTCAATATATCCATTCTTTTGATCATCTAATAATTCATTAAATTCAATATTATCAACTTTCTTCATAATCATGTCAATTGCTTCGCACCCCATAGAACAACCTTTATTTAATTCATCTAAAATATCAATATCTTTTTCCATAACATCCTCCTATAATTATTTTTAACAATTATAGAAAAATTATACGAAGGTTTTTAAATAACTTTTCCAAATATTTAAAATAATAAAATAATAGAGTATTTAAAAATATTAAAATTAGTGTTATACTATACGAGATTTAGATAACTAAAGAAACAGGTGATAAAATGCCAAAAAAAGTAGTAATTGGAATGAGTGGAGGAGTAGACTCCAGTGTTGCGGCAATCATTCTTCAAAAACAAGGTTATGAAGTAGTAGGATTATTTATGCGTAATTGGGATTCTCTCGCTGATGGTGAATTAGATGGACCAACTGTAAATAATGGTCAATGTCCTCAGGAAGCGGATTATGAAGATGCTAAAAAAGTATGTGAAAAGTTAGGTATACCACTTTATAGAAAAGACTTTGTTAAAGAATATTGGGACTATGTTTTTACTTATTTTTTAGATGAGTTAAAAAAAGGTAGAACTCCAAATCCTGATATTATGTGTAATAAATATATTAAATTTGATATGTTTGAGCGTGAAGCCAGAAAATTAGGTGCCGACTATATCGCAACAGGACACTATGCTAGACTAAAAGATGGTCATTTACTAAGAGGAGTAGATTCTAATAAAGATCAAACATACTTTTTGTCACAAGTATCAAAAAAGCAATTAGAAAATGTCCTATTTCCAGTAGGAGATATGCTAAAGAAGGATGTTCGAAAAATAGCTGAAGAATATGATTTAATAACTGCTAAAAAGAAAGATTCAACCGGAATTTGTTTCATTGGTGAGAGAAATTTTAAAAACTTTTTAAAGAACTATCTACCTAATCAACCAGGCAATATCGTAAATATTGAAACAAATGAAGTGGTAGGAAAACATATTGGTTTAATGAATTATACTATTGGTCAAAGAAAAGGATTAAATGTTGGTGGCACCAAAGATAAGATGTTTGT
>CACYRE010000126.1:1873-2463 GCA_902776735.1 uncultured Erysipelotrichaceae bacterium
AAAAATTAACTAAAGTAACCGCAAAATTTAGATACCGTCAACAAGATATTCAAGTAGAGTTAGAGTGGCTAGAAAATGGCGAAGTGCTAGTAAAATATCAACAAGGAGTAAAAGCAGTAACACCAGGACAAGCATGTGTATTCTATAATGGAGAAGAATGCCTTGGTGGAGGTATAATAAAAGAAGTTAGAAAAAATGATAAAAAATTATGGTATCTATAACGGAGGTAGTATGAAAAAAATAACTAAAATATTTCTTATAATTATAATATTCTCATCTTTTATAACTGGTTGTACATCTAAAAAAGAAGAGAACTTAACAGATGCAGAAAAATTTAAAAAAGAATATGAAAGTCTTAATAATAAAAGTGATGGAGAATTAAATTATTTAAAAGTAAAAATAACTAAAGAAAATCCAATAGTTTATACAACTCCTAAAAAAGTCATTGAAAAAATTAATAATAATGATTTATTTGCTCTATATCTTGGCAATGCTAAAGATAATGAATCACGTAAAATAATCAATTTATTATTGTCATCTGCTAAAGATAATAATGTAAAATATTTGTATTATATTGATACAAAAAAATA
>CACYRE010000127.1 GCA_902776735.1 uncultured Erysipelotrichaceae bacterium
TGTCTTTCGTTATTTATTTCAATTTCTACTACTTTATTATTTGCTTCTATTACTGCATCTACTATTTTTTTCTTAATAGAATAATTTTCTTTAAATAGTTCATTGTTTCTAACTTTTAGTATTTTTACTCTAGTATCTAATACAGTATAAAGAACTTCTTCTAGCAAATCAAAATTTTCTTCTTTCAAGAAAATATTTTTAAAAGCTTCATCATAACTACAATTATAAAACTTAGTCAATTACTTCCTCCCCTCTATTAGATTTTTCCCTAATTTGTTCTTCATATATATTATTAGGAAAAAATTAAAGAAAAGAGAAAAAATCTAGTTATTTTTCTAGATTTCTTCTATTGTTAGACTAGTTATTTTTCTAAGAATTTTTTTCTGGTTATAAAATTAAATACCATTACAATTATGGTTGCAAGTATTTTAACTAGCATTGCATTCCAAGATAGTTTATTAACGAATATAAATATTAATAATTCATTGATACCTAAACCAATTAATGAGAATATAATAAATTCTGTGAATTGTCTAGTTTTTGATTTTTCTTTATTAACTTTAAATACATATTTACAACTAGCATAATAATTATAAATAACTGATACTGAAAATGATATAATATTTGCGATTATTGGTTCTAATTTAATAAACTTATATAATATAAAGTATATTAACCAGTCTATTATAGTAGCAATTCCTCCAACAATAACAAATTTAAATATTTGTATTAATAAACTTTCTCTTGNNTTTTCTCTTTCTTCTTTTGTTTTACGACGATTACTCATATGTTACTCCCTCTAGTGTTAATAATTAGTTATTATTAATTATAATTCTTCAACAAAACTTTTTTCTAATTTTTTAAATATTAAATAATTTACAATTAATAAAACTATGCTAATAATACCCCATGTAACTAATAATCCCACATCTGGCATTTTATGATAGTAAAATATGATTCTTGCTTTTATTCTTTTTAGAAAAAAATAGTATTTTTTCTTTTAAAGTATGTGCTTTATCATAGTACAATTTAAAATCTTTTGATACATGTGTAACTTTTATTGCAACATTTTTTCCATATTTACCTCACTTTTTCATGTAAATGCTACTTAATTATAGCATATATTGTTTTCTTCTGCAAATTAGTTATGGCAATCGCTTAAAAATAATTGTAGCGTTACAATTGATGTGACACCACTAATATAGAAAAAAGCAATAAATCCGATAAAATGTTAATTGAATAATCTTAACGAAAGGAATTATTGCTTATGACAAGTATATCTCAAAAAGCGAGATATTATCCACATAAATTAAATACAAAATTTTATGTTACAAAACTCTATAGAAATGGTTACTCTATTGCTTTTGTGTGTAGGAGATATAAGATTTCTAAATCTTCTCTTATGCGTTGGAATAGAAAATTTGATGGCACAAAAGAATCCTTAATTGATAAATCTCATAAACCTCTATCTCCTCATCCTAATGCACATACTGAAAAAGAAATAAAATGGATTAAGGATTTAATAAAAAGAAATCCCCATATTTCTATGTCTGAAGTGTATGGAAAACTAAGAACAGAAAAAGGATACTCAAGAACTGCGCCATCACTTTTTAGAGCGCTTAGGAAAATGGGATTTTATATTAATAAGAAAAAGCATAAAAAATATGTTCCTAAACCATATGATACTCCTACAGACATTGGTATTAAGTGGCAAATGGATGTTAAATATGTACCAAAAGAATGTTATGTTGGCCTTGTTCCAGATAAATTTTATCAATATACTATGATAGACGAAGCTTGACGTGAAAGATTCATTTATCCTTATAAGGAACAATCAGCTTATTCTACAGTTGACTTTGTTAAGAGAGCTATTCTATATTTTGGATATCAATCAAAAATCATTCAAACAAATAATAGTCAAGAATTTACTTACTTAAAAAACACAAGTAAAATACACCCTTTAGATATTCTTTTAAATAATTTAGATATCAAACATCAGTTAGTAAGGCCTAGAACTCCTAGACACAACAGGAAAGTAGAAAGAAGTCACAGGAATGATCAAAATAGATTTTATAACTATTTGAAATTTTATTCATATGAAGATTTAAAAATACAAATGAAAAGATACTTAAACCGATCAAATAATATTCCAATGCAAGTATTAGGATGGCTTTCACCAAAACAAAAAAGATACAAAATAAATGAAGCTAAAGAAAATCTTCAGCTTCAGAATTAACATTTCATCAGATTATTGCTTTTAGGTGTCACATCATTGACAACTACACAATCAAGAGCAACTACTTCGTTAGATGTTGAAAGTAGAGTCGCTAAAGATAGACCAACATATCCTGTACCTGCTACTGCTATTTTCATATAAACCTTGTATGATATATATAGTCAGTTACAAGAGAGATTTTGTATTTAATACTGACTAGTATATTATCATATTCCTTCTTTTTAATTTCTCTCTAATTT
>CACYRE010000128.1:0-432 GCA_902776735.1 uncultured Erysipelotrichaceae bacterium
AGATACTTATAAATTTTATGGTAGAGTTGTAAATCATGAAAAATATGGCAAACAATTTAATGTTGAAAGTTATGAAAGAATTATACCAAAAGAAAAAGACTCTATAATAGAATTCTTAACTAGTGGCCTATTTAAAGGAATTGGGGAAGCTAAAGCCAAAAGGATAGTTGATGTTTTAGGAAAAGACACTTTAAAAATAATTTTAGAAACACCAGATAATTTACTTCTAATTCCAACAATAACTAAAACTAATGTTGATAATTTACATAATAAACTAAAAGAATATGAAGCAAGTTATGAAACTATTATTTATTTAACAGATATGGGTTTTTTAACAAAAGATGCAATGCTTATCTATAATTATTATAAGAAAGAAACAAAAAATATTGTAGATAATAATATTTATCAAGTAATAGAAGATATAAATGATCT
>CACYRE010000128.1:450-2167 GCA_902776735.1 uncultured Erysipelotrichaceae bacterium
TATATTTTAAAAAAATTGATATGATTGCCTTAAAAAATGGAATAGAAAAGAATAGTCTAATTAGAGTTAAGGCATCTCTTATATATATAATGAATGAAGTTAGCAATACTTTTGGACATAGTTATTATTATAAAGAAGAATTATCTTCCTATTTACCAAGAGTACTAGGAATAAATATTGATGAAGAATTATTTAATAATGCTATTAATGAACTTAGTAGTAATTTAAAAATAATTATTAAAGATGAAAAAATATATTTAAGAGAAATGTATGAAGATGAGTGTCTTATCGTAAAAAGATTTAGAATGTTAAATAGTAATAGGGAAAATACTGATAAAAGACTGGATTCAGTATTTAAAGAATTAGAGAGTAATTATTCTATTACTTATAATATTTGCCAAGAAGAAGCTATTAAAAAGAGTTATATGAGAGATTTTTTAATTATTACAGGTGGTCCTGGAACTGGTAAAACTACTATTATGAAAGGTATTGTAGAACTATATCGTTTAATGGAAAAAATATCATATGAAAAATTAAATGAGCGTATTGCTTTACTTGCACCAACAGGAAGAGCTGCGAAAAGAATGAGTGAGGCAACAGGAATGGGTGCCAGTACTATACATAGATTTTTAAAATGGAATAAAGATACTAATAAATTTCAAGTTAATGAGTATAATAAAAGTAAAGTAGAATTTGTTATAATTGATGAAGCCAGTATGATAGATACCTATTTAATGGCCAGTCTTCTTCGAGGAATATCTAGTAATTGTAAAATTGTACTTGTGGGAGATGATCATCAATTACCTAGTGTTGGACCAGGTCAAGTATTACACGACTTAATAGAGTCTAAAAAACTAGAAGTAGTTGAATTAACCGAACTTTATAGACAGAGTCTAAACTCAAATATTATTTCTTTAGCTTATGATATAAGAAAAAAGCAAATAAATAGAAACATATTTAATAAAGAAGACGATTTAACTTTTATTGATTGCACTGAAAAAGAAGTAATTCCAAATATTTGTGAAATTGCTAGAACTTATAAAGATCTTAATTATCGTAAATTTCAAATACTTGCTCCTATGTATAAAGGAATAAATGGAATTGATGAAATAAATAAGAAAGTAAGAGATATATTTAATCCTAAAAATAAACAAAAAGAAAAAAATATTTCTGAATTTACTTTTAGAGAAGATGATAAAGTAATTCAACTTACAAATATGCCTGATGATAATGTCTATAATGGAGATATTGGTATAATTGATCGAATTCAAAGTAGTCCTAAAAGTGAAATATATATTGACTTTGATAGTAATATAGTCAAATATACTCCAAGTAATTACAATAACTTTAGATCAGCCTATGCTATTAGTATTCATAAAGCTCAAGGATCTGAATTTGATGTAGTAGTAATTCCAATAGTTAAAGCTTATAATAAAATGTTATATCAAAAACTAATATATACTGGTGTTACTAGGGCCAAGAAAAAACTCTATTTAATAGGAGACTTTGAAGCTTTAGAAAGAGCATCTTTTAATGATAGAGATGATCGAAGAACTTCTATTAAAGAATATTTAATAAATGGTATAAAATAATTTATTTAGTAAATAATAATTGTAGAGGTGATAGTCTGAAAACAAAAAATGAAATTTATTTTATAAAATTCTATAAAAAGGGCAGACTTCCCCTTACCCCAAAGAAAGTTAAAAATTAAGCATCT
>CACYRE010000129.1 GCA_902776735.1 uncultured Erysipelotrichaceae bacterium
ACAATTTTTACTGCTACTTCACGGCATAAATGTTCAATTATTCTTTTTAAACTACGAACTCCAGACTCCATAGTATAAGAAGAAATTATATTTTTAATACCGGAATCAGTAAACTTTAACTCTTTTTTAGTAAGACCAATTTTTTTAATAGCATTTGGTATTAAATAGTCTTTCGCAATATGAAGTTTCTCTACTGGAGTATAACCACTAAACTCAATTACTTCCATTCTATTTAGTAATGGTTCTGGAATTTTATCAATACTATTTGCTGTACATATAAACATAGTATCGGATAAATCATATGGTACATTTAAATAGTGATCGGTAAAGGTATTATTCTGCTCAGGGTCTAATACTTCAAGTAAAGCACTAGCTGGGTCTCCATCATATGATGTAATTAATTTATCAACTTCATCTAGAACAATTACTGGATTAGAAACCCCACTTTTTTCTATACCATTCATAATACGACCTGGCATAGCTCCAAGATAAGTTCTTCTATGTCCTCTAATTTCTGCTTCATCTCTGATACCACCTAATGATATTCTGATGTACTTTCTCTTCATAGCTTTTGCAATAGATGAGGCAACTGATGTCTTACCAGTTCCTGGAGGACCTACAAATAAAAGAATTGTACCAGTCTGTTTTTTATTTAAATTCATAACAGCCATTTCTTCAATAATTCGCTTCTTTACTTTATCAAGTCCGTAATGATCATTATCAAGTATTTTTCTAGCTTCTTTTAAATCATATGGTACAAACTTTTCCTTTTTCCAAGAAAGACTAGTCATAAAATCCAAATAATCATAAAGCATACCATATTCTTGACTAGTACTACCTTCTTGTTTTAATCTACCTAATACTTTTAATGCTTCTTCTTTTGCTTCTTTATTCATATGAGATTTATCTATTTTTCTCTGAAATTTAGAAATATCTGACATATTCTCCGGATGCAAATCATCTAATTCTTTTTGCAAATAATCCATTTGCTTTTTAATAGCATTTTCTCGATATAATTTTTTATTTTCTTCATCTTCATGAGATGAAGCTTCAGTATTAATTTGTTCAATATTTATATACTCATAAATTATATTTTCAATCATCTCAGATCTTTTCTTTTCTGAGTCTTCAGCAAGTAGAGCATACTTTTCCTCATTAGTTTGTGGTAACCAACTAGAAATTGCACAAATTATTTCACTTAAAGACTTCCATTGTACAATAAAAACTCTACCCATAAAGCCCCATTGAAAGCTTTGAACAAAGCGTGATAATTCACTTTTCATTTTATTTAATTTTGCTTTTTCTTCGTCTTTATCTAAATCTTCTATATCATATCTTGCAGCAATATCAATGGTATATTCATTAACTTCTTTTGTCTCTTTTGTCTTTTGAAAATCAATAACATCTACCCTTTCCTTAGTATCAATAACTGCAAAACCATTTTTATTTATTTCAGCAACTACTCCAGAAACACCTATATTATAAAAAGAATCCTTTGTAATATTATTGTAATCTAATCTATCTTTACATACCAAAAAAATAACTTTATCATTAACATGTACTTCTCTTTCACTCAAATCAACTAAATTATCCATAGGAACATAAATAGTTGAATGTGGTAAAACTATGAAATCATATACAGGTATTATTAACATATTATTCCTCCTTTATTAGCACTTTTTAGTTTTAAGTGCTAATTAAAAATATATGATGTCCAATGAGAACATCAACTCCACAATAAATATTATACTCAATTTATTTGTTCATGCAAGAATTTTTATACAAAAAAGACTAGATAAACTAGTCTTTTTAAAAATTAACCTTCAATTTGAATATATTTCTTATTAGGTAAATTTTTCTTTTCTTCTTTCTTTGGAATTTCTACCCTAAGAGTACCATTTTTATATTTAGCTTTGATATCTTCTTCTTTGATATCATCACCTATATAAAAACTTCTTGAACATTCTCCAAAATATCTTTCACGTCTAACATATTTACCATGTTTATCTTTTTCATCTTTATTATCTTCTTGTTTAGCATTAATTGTTAGATATCCATCATCAATACTCATTTTAATATTATCTTTTTTGAATCCAGGTAAATCAATCTCCAATTCAAAATTATTATCATTTTCCTTAATATCAGTTTTCATCATTTTGTTATCATTACTTGCAAAAAATGGATCATCAAACATATCTCCAAACAAATCAAAATCTCTTCTTCTTGGCATTAACATCATATACATCTACTTCCTTTCTTTAATATGTTGCCATTAAGGTAGCACATCATACAACCATTAATACCTGTAGTAATCATCTTCCTTTCTTACTACATCTTAGTTATACCACTATAATTAGCACTTGTCAAGTAAAAGTGCTAATAATCAATCGCATCAATTTGTAATAATCTTGCTCTTTCACTTTCAACTCTTCTTTTAGCTAAATTACTTAAGACAGATTTTTTTATTCTTAATTTATGTTCTCCCATTACGCTTGCCTGTACAACTTTTTGTCTATCTACTATTTTATTTGTTTTAGTTAATATGTGGCTTCCAATCTCAAAAATAAATGCTTTATAAATATTTTCATCAAATTTAGGATTAAAACTTTTCATATCATTCATCAAATCTTGATGTTTATTTTGCAATAATTTATAGTAACTAGGATTTAATTCCTTAAATATATCTAAAATTTTTTGGACAAAATCTTTATATCTAAATTCAATACTATTATCTTCA
>CACYRE010000130.1 GCA_902776735.1 uncultured Erysipelotrichaceae bacterium
TTTAATATTACCTTATATAAATAATTATTATAAAGATACTATTTTAAAGACATTACTTAAGTATAATACTAGAGTGGAAGAAATAAGTGAAAAGATTAGGCTTTTATATGTTGCACTAACTCGGGCTAAAGAAAAAATGATAATAGTTGTACCTAAGCAAGAAGAGTCTTTTGAAGTATTTGATACAGTACCTAATTATGTAAGAGAAAAATATAATTCATTTTTAGCTATTATAAAGTCTATTTATGCTAATTTAAGTGATTATATTGTAAAAAGTGAGGTAGTTGCGACAAAAGATTATTTAAATAATACTAAGAGTGCTGAGGATAGCTTAGATGTCTTAGAAGATAAATTAACTGTTAGGGAATTAGATATTAAGAAAGAAGAAGTAAAAGACGAACATTTTTCAAAAGATAATCTCCATCTAATTTCTAAAGAAGAAAAAGAATTAATGGAATTTGGTACTAAAGTACATGAAATATTAGAAGAATTAGACTTTAATAAATTAAGTAGTTTAGCATCAGTAGATACATTTATTAAAAATAAGATACTTGCATTTATTAATAGTCCTTTAATGAAAGATAAATTAAATTTAAATATGTATAAAGAATATGAATTTGTTTATGAAGAAGATAATACTCTTTTACATGGAATAATAGATTTACTTATAGAAGATAAAGATAAAATGACTATAGTTGACTATAAGCTTAAAAATATAGATGATCCTTTGTATGATAAACAATTAAATGGATATAGAAAATATATTGAAGTAAAAACTGTTCAATAATAGATGAAGTTTATAGAGAAGTTAGTAATAATTAGTATTTAAAAACTGTATGGAAAGTAATTCATACAGTTTTATTTATTATTAATAATTGTTATGGAATAAATACTATTACCTCGATATTCATTATTTAGAAAATCATCATCTGAATCATATGTAAAAACAGATAAAATAATATTAGAAGAAATCATATCACACTTATAACTACTTTGCATTTTAAAAGATGTAAATAATGTACTATCAGTAAGATCGGTAGTTTCTAAATGAGAGTAAAATGATTTATTTCTGTTAGCATAATCATCATATATATAATTCATTAAATATTCCCATTTATCAAATGTATTTTGGGGACCTAAAATATTATAAGAAATAAATTCTTTTGTATTTAGACTAAATTTAATATTAAAACCTAGTTTTATATTTGGATATTTAACCCATTCATTATAATAACTTTCCCCAAAATTATGATTTAAATAAACTATATCATCATTAGATGGATAGATTTGAAAAATACCAATATCTTTTTCTACTTCTAATTTGGTATTATATTCTTTTATTTTAGTTAGTTTATTTCCATTAAGAGAATATATTCCAATAGGTGTTGTATTTAAATCTTTATATTTTACTTCTTCAGTTATTTTTTCTTGGACTTTTTTAGTTTCTTTTTTTTCTTCTTTTTCGTTTAAATTTGCCTTTTTCTCACATCCAATACATAATAAACAAATTAGTAAAATAAATATTATATTTTTTTTCATATTAGACCTCATACTCAATTTATACTTTATATATATTATAGTATATTATTTGTATATTTCTTAATCTTTTAATAAATAAATTTATTGAATAAGAATTTATTTTAATGTAAAATATATTAGTAGAAGGTAGGTTATTAATATGTATAAAAAAATAAGATTATTTATATTGGGATTAATTTTATTAATTCCATTTAGCGTGTTTGCTAATGAAAAAATAGTTAAAAATACTAATCATACAGGAGATGTTTATATTGCCTCATCTGAATTAGTAAAAATTGGGGATGAAGTAGAAGAAATTTCTTCTCCTACATTAAAAGACTTGAACATTAAATTTAATATTAGGTTTTTAAGTATTAATCAGTCTGTTCAATATAAGTTAATTATTAAGAATGATTCAAGTAAAGATTATAAAGTGGTTAATGAAAATAATTTTAAGAATAGTGATTATATCGATTATCAGTTTAAGTTTGATAATGGATCAGATATTATAAAAGCTAATAGTGAAGAAGAGATGTTAGTAACTATTACTTATAAAAAACAAGTACCTAGTGATAAATTAGTTAATGGTAAGTTTGTTGAGGATAATACTATGAGTTTAAATTTAAGTAATCAAATATCTAATCCATTAACAGTTTTACAAAGATATGTTTTTTCAATACTTTTAATTATAGTAGTTGGAGTAAGTATTATTTATTTCTTAAAACACAAAAATATNNNNAATTGATGCGATAAAAATTAGTATTGATTCTCATATTGAGATAGATACAACTAGTAATAATCTACTTTATAGAAAAATTATTTCAGCTGAAGCATCTGATAGTACTTATGAAACAGGTATAAATGAAATAACAGCTAAAGGAAGTCCAAATTTTTCTGCAATTTCAACAACAGATGATGGAATGTATGCAATGAAAGACGACTATGGCACAAGTTATTATTACCGAGGAGCAGTACCTGATAACTGGGTGTCATTTGCTGGATTTTTATGGCGAATAATAAGAGTAAATGGAGATAATACTGTCAGAATGATATATACAGGAACTAAAGATAATCTTACTGGAGAGGGAACACAGATAGGAGAAAGTGTCTTTAATTCAACATCTGATAGTCCAAATTATGTAAGTTATATGTATGGAGATAGTGATACAACAGAAAGTGAAGCATTCACAAACAAGAATGACTCAACAATAAAAGGAGTAATAGATAATTGGTATAAAGATAATCTATCAAGTTACTCATCATTAATAGCTGATGAAGTATTCTGTAACGATAGAACCCTAGCAAGTGGGAATACATATTCTACTTCAAGTAGCTTTGATTATGCATCAGATAATAGATTATATAAAAATAAAAGCCCACAACTAACATGTCCAAACTTAGCAAGAGATGGTTTTACAACAACTACAGCAAGTATCGGAAATAAAGCTCTAACTTATCCTGTAGGATTAATAACTGCGGATGAGATATCTCTTGCGGGAGGATTTTCTGTTAGTAGAAATACTTCATTTTATTTATATACTGGACAATCGTATTGGACTCTTTCGCCTGACTTCTTTCTTTATACTTTATCTTATGGTGTTTATGCGTTTGTGTATGATGTTGATGCCTTTGATGGCAGTCTGAACGGCTCCGTCGGTGGCTCGGACGGCGTGCGGCCGGTCGTCAGCCTAAAAACTTCTACACTTGTAACTAAGGGGACTGGAACAGAAACGGATCCATATGTAGTTGAATAAAAAAATACTGTAGAATTTTCGAAAAAAATTGGCAAGGGATAAAAAGCAAGAGAAGATCAGGAAAAGATCTTCTTTTTTTGAAGAGAAAAATAAAATAAACAATGGGTGTGAAAAAAAAATAAATATCATAACTAAAAAATCTTTTTAAATATTTTAAATAATCTTGCATGAATAAATAAATTGAGTATAATATTTATTGTGAAGTAAATGGTGTTCTTGTTGGGCATCATATATTTTTAAAATTAAATTAGCACTTAAAACTAAAAAGTGCTAATAAAGGAGGAATAATATGTTAATAATACCTGTATATGATTTCATAGTTTTACCACATTCAACTATTTATGT
>CACYRE010000131.1:0-3799 GCA_902776735.1 uncultured Erysipelotrichaceae bacterium
TCGACCTTGTTTTTTTATGCTATAATGATTTCGGTGATAAAATGAAAAAGATATATAAAAATGCTGATAAAAATAAAAATACAATTAAAGATATAGTTATTTACATATTAATTATAATTGCAATTTTATTGTTTAAAAAATATGTTATATCTCCCATAAAAGTTAATGGTGAAAGTATGATGAATACTTTGCATGATGGAGATATTATGATTATGAATAGTATAAGTTATCGCTTTAGTGATATTAAAAGATATGATATTGTAATAATAAATGATGGCAATGAATTGATAATTAAAAGAGTTATTGGTTTACCAGGAGATACTATAAAATGTGTTAATAATAAATTATATATTAATGGTAAAAGGATAAAAGATAAATATGCTAGTAGCAAAACAAGTGACTTTTCGGTTGATGTAGATGATGGAGAATATTTTGTTTTAGGAGATAATAGAAGTAATTCTATGGATAGTCGAGTATTTGGCACATTTAAAAAGGAAGAAATTCTTGGTAAAACTAGTCTAACTATTTTTCCCTTTAATAGATTTGGTAATAAAAAATAGTTATTCGACATAAAAGTTCAAAAAATGTGAGTTAGTGTAAAGAGTTTTGTGGTTGAAAGTTAAAATTTTTAGAAATTAGTTAAATAAAACTAGTTTCTTCTTTTTGTATATAATCAAATGTTTCAAATTATAAAAATTATTAAAATATTTATTAGTTTTTGTATCAGTAGGGAATAATATTTTATTAGCATTAATTTTTAAATTATTTATTTCGTTATTGATTTTTAGTGGATTTATTAAATTATTTAAATATAATTCTTTTATATTAATTCCGTTGATTTTTAATAATCTTAGTTGCAGTAGTTTTCGCAAACCATTTTCTGAATATGCCTTAGGTCTTGCAGTAAATAAGTCTGCTAATATATGAGAAATATGAGATTCCATAGAACATTTAATATATTTATTATTTAAATATGTTTGTCTTTCATTCCAATTATTTAAAATATAATTTTGTTTGTTTTCTATTACTTCGGTTCTGTCTGGATATAAATCTTTAAATTGTTCTACTAATAGATTAAAGTCCTTTTTATTGTTAGAGTTAACATATTCAAGTAGTGCTTCATAAACATCTTCATTTTTCTTTGTAGTAAGATTCATTAATGCTTGCTTGAAATGAAAGTTATCCATAGCAAACTGTACTTTAGTATTAGAAGTAAATTTAAACCAATTAGACTTTGGAAATTCTTTAATCCATTTTGCACAATCACCCATAAAATTAATTTCTTTAATAAAATTAACATCATAGTTATTATAAATATAATTTATTGTATCTTCTAACAAAGTATCATCAATAGAAGCACAAGAATGTGGATTAACTAATTTATATCTCTTTTTAGAATTATCTTTCTTTTTATAGGAATATTCTTTTTCATAATCTTCAAATATGACAGATGCCTTAGTCATAAAATCTTTACCATCATTGAATTGAGAACCAATAAATTTTTCATCAAGCATAACAAACAGTTTTTCAACACGTTTGAGTTCATTAACTTCATTATGTTCAGGATTAAATGAAATAACTATATTTCGTATTGTAGCACGATTTAAATTGATATTATTGGTTGTTCTTTTACCAATCTTATTGGCAATTATTTTACCAGTTTTAGAATAACTTTCGGTAGTAGCTTGGTCACATATTTCTGCACATACAAATGGATCGAAATGTTTTCTTTTTGGTAGACCTAAAAATAAATCAGTAAAGAAAAAATATTCATTTGTATTAGTATCATAATAATATCTTCTTTTAAAAGTTATTTCACCAAATAGAGTAACAAAGTTTTTTCTTTCATAAAATCCGTTAGATTTGCAATAAATTCGCCTATATGATGAATTGAAAAAGCATTCATCAATATACTCAAAATAACTTTTAATAACATCTTTAATAAAAGAATCATTAAAAGAATCTAAGTCATTTATAAAATTATAATAATTAGAGAAAGTGCCTTGTTTATCAATATAATTCATATTATTAAAATAATTTTTAATAAATTTGTTAAAGTTTTTAGTGATTAATTCATTTAATTTTGTTATAATATTCATAGAAACCATCCTTTATTTCTTTTTTTATGTCTACCACAAAATATTTTACACTATCAAATGTGAACTTTTTTTTTGTAAATTTTATATCTATGATATAATTGATATAGTAAAGATAGGGTGATGTACTATTTTTGCAAATTTTGTAGAATTTTATTTATGGAGGTGAATTATGAAAAGAAAAAGAAAGGGCTTAGTAGTTTTGGCAATTGTTGCAATGGTTGCTATTTTAGGTGTAGGTTATGCCGCAATTACTGGAGTTAGATTTACCATTAATGGTAATGCTAGTGCTGAAGGCAATCAATCTGCATTTAATGTTCATTTTTCTGCTGTTAATTATAATGGAGATGAAGTTTCAACAACAACTGCTAAACATACAGAAAATCAAAATGGTGCTCAAAGCGGAACATTTTCTATTACTGGATTAACGACAAAAGGCGAAAGAGCAGTATTTACTTATGAAATAAAAAATGAAAGTTCTGATCTTACTGCTACAATTCCAATTGATGCTATTAAGGTTTCTGGTCTAAAAAACGAAGATTATTTTGCTGTTAATGCATATAATCCTGTTGGAGACGGAGGAAACATCGTAATTAATCCAGGAGAAACTGGACAAATTGCTGTAGAAGTAGAATTATTAAAGACTCCAATTAGTGCTGTAGCAACTGGTGATGTAACTATAACATTTACTGCTAATCCAACAGAATCAACAACAACTAATGGATAATTATACTAGATAGAAAGTAGGCAAAGAAGTGACACATTTAAAAAAAGATAAAATACTAGTTCTATTATTAGAAATTTTATTACTTATAGTGCTTTTCTTTGCAATTATTACATATTTACTTTTAAAAAATAAGCAAAAGTTTTCTTTATATACCAAACAAGTAACAATAGTTATGTTTGTTTTTAGTGTTATATACTTGATATTTTACTATTTAATGGGAATTTATTTTGGCTACTATAAAAATCCACGTCCCTTAAGTATAAATAGTATAAAAAATTATATTATTCCTATTACAATTATTGTTATTACATCAGAGATACTTAGAAATATATTTATAAATAGAAGTAAAAATGGTAAAAGCTTTTTAACTTATTTAGCTATGATATTTATAGATATAGCACTCTATTCCAATATATATAATATAGATAAGTTAGATGACTTTCTTACTCTGTTAGGATTTGTTGTTTTTGCATCTATTTCTTGCAATTTACTTTATAATTATATTTCTTTAAGATATGGTACTAAACCTGTAATATTATATCGATTAATAACTATCTTATATATTTATTTTATGCCAATACTTCCAGATATATATATATTCTTTAGATCATTTCTTAGAATGTTATATCCATACATAATTTATTTATTTTTAGATTATAGTTATGAGAAAAAAAGGTATATTGCTACTAAAGAAAAAGTAAACTATGTATCTATTACCATTATGGTTATATTTATGGCCATGGTTGTAATGCTAGTTTCTTGTAGATTTAAATATGGAATATTAGTAGTAGGATCAGGTTCAATGACTGGAACAATTAATAAAGGAGATGCAACAGTTTATCGAACTTATAATAAAGGTGAAAAAATAAAAAAGAACGATATTATTATATTTAATGTTAATGGAGTAAGATATGTCCATAGAGTTATAAGCATAAAAAATATTAATAATAAAATACGATATTATACTAAAGGAGAT
>CACYRE010000131.1:3827-5378 GCA_902776735.1 uncultured Erysipelotrichaceae bacterium
GAGATATATTTAGTTAGAAAGGAGTATAGATATGAATAAAAAAAGAGTTCACAAATTATTTGAAGAAGAAACTAAAAGAAAAAATAAAATAATAAAAAACTCCCTTTTTATTTTAGGTTTAACTTTAATAATAGTAGTTCTTATTTTATTCTATATTCATAATAATAAAACTGAATATGTTTCTTTTAAAGAAAAAGGTAATGTTGACTATCAAGTATATTTAAGAGATAATACTTTTTTTAATAATTCTTTTTTAGGCAAAGATAACCAATATATTTCAAATATAGTTGACTATATCAAAGCTACATATAATTATAACTTATCAATGGATATGTCCAATATAAATTATAATTATAAATATAATATTAATGCTTCATTAAATATAGTTGATACTAAAGAAAAAAAAGTACTATATAATTATGAAGAAAAATTAGTTAATGATACAAATAAATCATCTAATGGAAAAAGTAATGTCAATATTAATCAAACACTTAATATTGATTATAATAAATATAACAATTTAGCTAAGAAGTTTATTACTACCTATGATTTATCTGATGTTGATGCCAATTTAATTGTAAGTTTAAATGTAAATGTTACAGGATCATGTGAAAATTTAGAAAAAAATAGTAATAATAAAAGTACTATTGAAATTACCATTCCTTTAAACAAAAAGACTTTTTCAATTGAAGAAAGTAATGATATTACTAATAGTAATGAAAATATATTAGCTTGTAAAAAGATAAATAATTATTCTTATATTCTAATAATTATTATCTTATTAGTTATTATTGATATTATCTTAATAATTAAATTATATATTTATATTATTAAGACTAAGTCAGCAGAAGCTATCTACAATAGTGAATTAAAGAAGATTCTTAATTCATATGGTAGTTATATTCAAAAAGTTAATAATGAGTTTCAATTTAAAAATTACCAAGTATTAAGAGTTGATTCATTTGAAGATATGTTAGAAATTAGAGATACTGTTCAAGAACCAATATTAATGATTGAAAGTAAATATAATAAAGGAGCTTATTTTGTAATACCTAGTGGTACTAAGATATTATATTCATATGGATTAAAGGTTAGTGATATAAGAAAAAATATGAAATCAAAAAACAAGGAGAATATATGAAAAAGCCTCTTAATAAAATAGTATTATATTCTTCTTTTATATTTGTCTGTTTTCTTTTTTCTTGCATTGTTTATGCTTCTATTAGTTCTGTTGGTATGGAAGTTGATGGTGTTGCTAAAGCCGAAGTTCAAGATGGAATATTTATTACTGATGTAGTATATAGTTCTGGAAATGGTGTAGATGAGTCTAATTCATCAATAAAAAGCTTTTATCAAACAATGATGTCATCACATATTGAATTAGGGACTAATACTAACTCAAGTATAACATATACCGTTAGTTTATATAATAATAGTAATGACTTATATCGCTACAATGGTCCAAAATATGATAGTGAGTTTTATGATAATAGTAATATTACTTTTAAAATAGAAGGGTTAAATATTGGCGATACAATTAGTCCTAAAGAT
>CACYRE010000132.1 GCA_902776735.1 uncultured Erysipelotrichaceae bacterium
TTTAGATAGTTTGATTTCAAATTATTCTAGTTCAGTAGAAAGCTTAGGAGGTTCATGGCAAGGCGATTCTTATGATAACTTTGTTGAACAAACAGGAAATTTTATTAAAGAAATAGAGTCAGCAAAAGATAATTTAGTTAGTTTTTCTGAAGCTTGTAGTGCATATGAAACATTTTTAAGCAGTTATAATAATTATAAAGAATTATGTATTACAGCTCAACATATACCTGATTTACAAGATGAAGTAAAGAATGCAAAAGAAAATGCACGTGTGGCAGCTGAGAATGTCTTTAAAATATTTTCTAGTATAAAGTGAGTTGATTTGTATGCCAAGTAATAAATATGAGGTTAGTGATTATAAAATATTTGATGATGCTGTTTCAGTTTCTAATAATTCATCTGAGAGTGAAATATCTGATAGTACTTTTAAAGGCCCTGCAGCTGATCAGGCTAGAGAGTATTATGATAAAATTATTAATTATTTAAGTGTTATTAGTGATAATTTAATTCATATAAATGATTATTTTCAGCTGGTTTCTTCTAATTATAAAAGTGCTGATCAACAAGCAAGAAAAGTTGTTACTAATTCAAGTGAATCTCCTTATTTGTCCCTTAATTCATCTTCTAAAAGTTATTCTTCTTCTGTTGCTAATAAATCACAGCAAGATTTTATTAATTCTATTAAAGATGGTGCAATAGAGTCTTATAAGAAGTATCATGTTTTACCTTCTTTGACGATTGCTCAGGCTATTCTTGAAAGTGGTTGGGGAAAATCGGCTATTGGTAACAATTTATTTGGAATAAAAGCTGGTAGTGATTGGACTGGTAAAACTCAAACTGTAGGTACAAGTGAATATGGCGCTCGTGGATATTATCATATAAATGATACTTTCAGGGATTATGATTCTATTAGTGATTCAATAGAAGATCATGCTAAATTGTTAACGAATAGTAGATATGATTCTGTTAGAGCGGCAACAGATTATAAAACAGCCTGTCGAGAAGTACAAAAAGATGGTTATGCTACTGCTCCATCTTATGCGGATAGTTTAATAAAATTGATAGAGCAGTATAATTTGAATCAATGGGATAATATTACTGAATAGGAGGTGTTTCATGGCACAATATGTTTGTGATTTTGATACTGTAACAAGTGTTGGTAATTCTATTATAAAAGCAGGAAATAATTTATTGGAGAGTACGAGTAGCTATAGTTCAAATATAGATTCTTGTTTGTCAGGATGGTCTGGTACAGCTAAAGATTCTGCTATATGTTTCTAGTGTAAAAGATGTAGTTGCTTATGGTGAATATTTGCTTAAAGTTTCTAATGATATAAGTAATGCAGAGTCTGAGCTTGCTAATTGGTCATTATAAGTTTTATGTATATAAAAAGAATCATTTTTAATGATTCTTTAATTTATGATAAATTTTAAATGCTAATTTATATGTTTTATACCAAAATGGAGATATTACTAAGTCATACTCTCCAATTAGCTCAACAACATGTCCACCAAAACTTTTTTTAAATAAATATAAACCATATAGAGGATTATCTTTATTAAAATCTCCAGTTATTCCATAGAAATTATATCTTTTATAGTTTCCTTTAACTGCCATTTTAATACCTTCAAAATGAGTTGTATAAGCTGATTGAAACTGCATTAATTTGGCATGACTTCCTCCATGAAGTGATAATACTTCATTTCCATAAATTAAGAATAATATTCCTCCTAGTACTTCTTTTTCACCATATTCTTTTTTTAGTTTTTTAATTTTTTCTAATTGATTTTTTAATCTTTCAATTGTTTGTTCATCTTGTTTATTACTGGAATTATATTTTTTATCATTCATTTTTAATATATTATGTTCTTTTTTATAGATTCTATTTTTTAATTGTTTTTCTGTTTCTTCTAATTCTTCTTTAGTGTTTTTTTCATAAGTATTAAAGTTTATTTCTGATATTAGTATTTTTAATATTCCGGCATCATGTAGATTGTCCCACATAGCTTCATAGTATGATAGAGGTCGGTCAATAAATTCTCGTCTATCACTAGTATGTTTCATAATATCTTTAAAAATTGGAAGTTCGTCTTTAGTTATTTCACGGGTAGTAATGCCACATCTTTCATTTTTACGAAGAATTTGTCTAGTTTTTGATTCCATGTCTTTTTCTACGTCTTCTAAAGTTCTATTCTTTGTTTCAATGACATGCATCCAACGTGGTTGAAGGGTGTCTTGCATTAGATTAAAGCCAAAAAATTTATAGCCTAAATCAATTAAATTTTTGTTCGCTTGTTTGTTGTTGTAACCATTTTCAACAATTTTTCCGTCATTGTCATGTTCTTGATATTCGACATCGGGATCTATTTTTACAAAAATACCTTTTTCTTTTTTTATATATTTTTTTATTTCTTTAGTAAATTCTTCTAATAATTTTTTATCATTATAATCAATTAGAAAGCCACGTGGTGAATAAAACATTTTTTTCTTTATAATAGGTAGGCTTTTAGCTAAAATCATTGCTCCAGCAACTATTTTTTTATTTTCATTTTTAAGTCCAACATAGTGAGCTGTCCAGTTATTTGTTTTTTTTAAATTAGCCCATTCTTCTGTTTGATAAAATGTAATTTGAGGA
>CACYRE010000133.1 GCA_902776735.1 uncultured Erysipelotrichaceae bacterium
AGTAAAATAAAGGTGTGAACAATGATTATATTTGTTGACACCTTTTAAAATCTAATAGAAATGGAGGTATAACAATGGAAGAAAATAACAATAATATTGTAATTTATCAAACTGATGATGGGACGACAAAAATAGATGTAAAACTTGAAGATGAAACAGTATGGTTATCACAACAACAGATGGCTGACTTATATGATACGACTAAACAAAATATAAGTTTGCATATTAAAAATATCTTTGATGAAGAAGAATTAGACATAAATTCAACTGTCAAGGAATTCTTGACAGTTCAAAAAGAAGGAAATCGAAAAGTTGAAAGAAAAGTTAAATATTACAATTTAGATATGATTTTATCTTTAGGATATAGAATAAAATCGAAAGTTGCTACTAATTTTAGAAGATGGGCGACTGAAAGATTAAAAGAATATATGATTAAAGGTTTCACTATGGACGATGAAAGACTTAAAGGTAATGGTGGAGGTAATTATTGGAAAGAATTACTTGCTAGAATTAAGGATATTAGGTCATCAGAAAAAGTATTATATAGGCAAGTCCTTGATTTGTATGCAACTGCTGTAGATTATAATCCTAAAGATAGCAAATCAATTGAATTTTTTAAAATTGTTCAAAATAAACTTCACTTTGCTGCCCACGGACATACAGCACCTGAAGTAATATATGAAAGAGCAAATTCTGATAAACCTTTTATGGGATTAACTACTTTTAAAGGTGATTTGCCAGTAATGAGTGATGTTATAATTGCTAAAAATTATTTAACAGAAGAAGAATTAAAAATTTTAAATAATTTAGTATCTGGATATTTTGATTTTGCTGAAATACAAGCAATTAGACATAATCCAATGCATATGGATGATTATATTAAGCAACTGGATACAATCCTTTCTAGTACTGGAGAAAAGCTACTTATTGGTGCAGGTGCAATTAGTCATAATAAAGCAATCGAAAAAGCCAAAGATGAATATAAGAAATACCAAGTAAAAACAATAAGTCCGGTAGAAAGAGAGTATCTAGAAACTTTAAAAGCAATAAGTAATAAAATTGATGATAAAGCAAAGATTGAATAGAGTGTATCATGTAGGTATACTCTATTTTTATATGTATATCAAAAATAAGGAGAGTGATAAAATGATTAGCATAAGAAAAAGAGGTAATGTATATCAATATTGTTTCGAAGCATGAAATGTTAATGAAAAAAGAAAACAAATTTCAAAGTTAGATTAAATATTGATGAATTAAAGAATATTGAGCCATTCATACTTCGCAATCACATTGAAAAAAGAAAAAATCAGAAGGTTTTATATAATTATTTAATTTTAAACAAGTAAATAAAATTATTAATCCACAAGTAATTGTGGAAAGAATTTCTCCAAATTTTCACATTTATTTAATATTAATTTCATATTAAAATAATAAACTTAATACATGAAAAGGAGGTAATAGATAAGATAATAAAAATTCATACACTCACACTATCTTTATATATACTTTAGTCAAAATAAAAATTATTTTGACTTTTTATGTGCTATAATTTAATAAAAAGTTATAAAAGTAAGGAGCAAATATGAAAATATTAATAAGGAATTGTACTTTAGTTAGTATGTCGCAAAAAAGACCACAAATAGAAAAAAATATAGATATTTTAATAGAAAACGATATTATATCAAAAATAGATAAAAATATTATAGAAAAAAATATTGATAAAATAATAGACGCTAATGAAAATGTAATTATGCCAGGACTAATTAATTGTCATTGTCATGTTGCTATGAGTATTTTTAGAGAAACAGTAGATGGTTATATTACTCAAGATTGGTTAACGGAAAAAATCTGGCCAAAAGAGGCTAAATTAACTGAGAAAGACATTTATGAAGCTTCTCTTCTTTCATTTAAAGAAATGATTGAAACAGGAACTACTACAGTTAACGATATGTATTTTTTTCCAGAAGAGACAGCAAAAGCTGCTATAGAATCTGGTGTTAGAATTCAATTAACTGATACTTTAATGGATTTGAATGGATATGAAGCTGGAGAAAAGAAAATAAATTCAACGCTTAATTTAATTAAAAAATATAAAGATAATCCTTTAGTATCAGTAAATTTTGGACTACATGGTTTCTACACATCGTCTAAAGAATACTCAAAAAGAGTAATTAATCTAGCAAGATCTAATAATCTAAATTTACATGTTCACTTTTGTGAAAATTCACAAGAAGTATCTGATATTTCCTCATCATATCATCAAAAGCCAGTAGAAGTACTAGAAGAATTAATTCCAGAATCTAAAGTAATACTTGCTCATTCTGTAAAACTAACAGATGAAGACTTAGATAAAATGAAAGAAATAAAAGCCGATATTAGTATTGCCAGTTGTCCAGTAAGCAACTTACGATTAGGTTGTGGAGTTGCTCCCTTAACAAAAATGGAGGAAGTAGGACTAAATATTTGCCTTGGAACAGATGGACAAGGAAGTGGCTCTAACCTAGATATGTTTGAAGAGATGAAGTTAGCCGCACTTCTTCAAAAAGGAATAAACGAAAATCCTAAATTAATGCCAGCTTATAACATTCTAAAAATGGCCACAATTAATGGTGCTAAAGCTCTTGGAATGGATAAAAAGATTGGCTCTATTGAAGTTGGAAAAAAGGCTGATTTAATTCTAATCGACATGACTTCAACTATTACAACTCCAATAAATAATCTTATTTCTGAACTGGTTTACAATATAAAAGGCTCTAATGTTAAAATGACCATGGTAGATGGTAAAATACTTATGGAAAGATAGTGAATTAATTGACAAAAGAAAATATAATTAAATT
>CACYRE010000134.1 GCA_902776735.1 uncultured Erysipelotrichaceae bacterium
CATTACTTTTATTACTTTCATCTAACTTTTGAAATTTTGAATCTACATATTTTTTCATTCTAAGGTAGTCATCATTTTCTTCTTTAAAAAAAGCATAAAACTGTCCTGATGGATTTTTCATTTCCCACTGCATATTTAAATCTATAGAAGAAATATTTTTAACAATATTTTTCAATTCATTATTAGTGATGTTTCCCTTATCTAATGAATTTTTTAACCAATAACAAAATAGCTTAAATTGATCATTACTTAGATTATTTATCTTATCCTCGATATCTTTAGTTATATTATTTTCTTTAGCAGCATTAACTATTTCTTCAAATGTTTTAAAATCTGTAATCATAGTTTCTATTAGCTCCTTTCTCCAGCATATTCTGGATTTTCTTTTATAAATTGATTAGTTAATTCAGTTACTTTTTTATTAAATATTGGAAGAAGTTTTACCATTTTATCTTCATCTACCAATATTTTAGTATCTGAACCATCTTTATAAATTATTTTATAAATATCTGTTGCATTGTCATCAGCATCTATTTGATTGACAAACCCATAATTTATACCTGTTGAATCATCAGTTACGATAACAAAATAAGTTTCTCCATCAATTGTTACTAAATCATCTTGCTTAATCACATCATTCATATTTTTACCTCACTCTTATATTCCATATTATAACTATATGATAACACAGATTTTCTACAGATAAAAGTTTTTTAAATATATACCTATTTACTTCTCTGAAATAATTATCTTATATATCCATGCTTTGATTTTTTATTATTATCAATAAAATCATTAATTGCCAATAAAACCTCAGAATTATCACTATTTCTACTTCTTTTACAATCAAAAGAACTAAAGTTATAAAATCTTTTTCCATCAGTAATAATTAAATCTATCTCATTACTAGAATTAGTTATACCATTTAAAACAGTTAAATAACAATTTACAACACTTTCAGTATTACATCTAGATCCAGAAATAATAAATTCTTTATTATAACTGATATGTGAATCAGTTAGTTCTCTTTTTGTAATAGCATCTACAAATACTAATCCTTTAATATGAAAAATGGGAAAACTATTTCTTGTAAAAGATGAGGCTAAATTTGTTTCTCTAAAATCAAGTTGTTCTGATCTTTTAATTATTCCATTATCAAAGTCATAATATATTTTTATATAAGGATTATTTTCAGTATCTCTACCAACATAATCAATGATTCTTTTTAATTGCTTCATAATTAAACATCCCCTTTGAAATCTATGGCTATATTATAGACTTTTTTTGCATTTTGTCAAGAAATTGTCAAATAGTAAATAAAGAAATCAAATTTTTTAATAATTCTATTTATAATTGTAGGAGTTGTATTACAAATAAACTGGATTCTTATTTTAAGTTCTTCATCAATAGATATTTATTTTGCTATAACCTTTAACATAATTTTTCATCTTTCTTTTTGAATGAATTATTTATATATCTATCTTCTGAGCTTGACGAGCGGAGTTTGAGATTCAAAAAATTCTATGTTTCGACAGATATATAAATCAAACTCGGCAATTGTTTAGAGTAAATTTCTCAAGGGAGCGATAACTTTACTTATATTAGAAAAATTATACTCCCATAGTTATTTAATTAAATCAACTAAATAAATTAAAGCAATATGAAAATTATTACAATACTTTTAAAAAAAATTCCTAACTAGATATTAAAAAAAATAAAAATATGATAAAATCAAATTATAATAGGAGGTGAAATTATGTTGATTTACATTATACTTTTAATTATCATTTCAATTATTATTTATGCTTTTGCTTTATATAATAATTTTGTAAAACTAAATAATAAAGTAAAAGAAGCATTTTCTACTATGGATGTTTATCTTAAGAAAAGATGGGATTTAATTCCTAACATAGTAGAAACTGTAAAAGGATATGCTAAACATGAAAAAGATACTTTAGAAGAAGTTGTAGAACTAAGAAATAGTACTTATGACAAAATGTCTGATGATGAAAAAATTAAGACAAATGAGCAATTATCTAGTGGTATTAGTAAAATTATGGTTTTAGCAGAAGCATATCCTGATTTGAAAGCTAATGAAAATTTCAAAAATTTAAGTAAAGAGTTATCAAAAGTTGAAGATGATATTGCTAATTCAAGAAAATATTACAATGGTGTAGTTAGAATTTATAATAATAAAGTTGAAATGTTCCCTAGTAATATTTTTGCTAGATTGTTTGGTTACAAATCAAAATCAATGTTTGAGGCAAGTGCAAGCGAAAGAGAAAATGTAAAAGTTGAATTATAATTATGGAGGTTACAATGAAAAGAATTATTAAAGGTATTCCTTTATTTGCTGTAATTGTAATATCTCTAGTATTTGCTTATCCATTAAATACTTATGCTTTAACAGAACAAACTTCATATGTAAATATTAACAATACTCAAAGTTTAGAAGTTGGAAGTTTATCTTTTTCTAATATTTCATTTAAGGATTTTTCTTCCACTTCTACTCAAGCATTTGGCTTATCAGGTATAGTAAGAAATAGCTCAAATAATGAAATCAACTATACTTCTACTGCTTATTATTATGATTCTAATTATAATTTGATTGCTCAAGG
>CACYRE010000135.1 GCA_902776735.1 uncultured Erysipelotrichaceae bacterium
CTTCTATGTTATAATATGACACATCGAAAGGGGAATATGAATTAATGACTAAAGAAGAGTTAAAAGAAGCTAAAGGAAAATTATTAAAATTAAAAGAACAACAAAAGAAAGGACTTACAGGGTATCCACATATTGATAAACCTTGGGAGAAGTTTTATGAAGATAAGTCAGATTTTCCAGTCAATGAAAAGACAGTTTATCAGGAAGTTCATGATAATAATATTGGTTACCCAAAAGATTTAGCAATACAATATTTTGGTTCAAATATTACTTTTAGAAAATTAGATAAAAATATAAATTCTGCAGCTAAATCATTGAAAGAATATGGTGTAAAAAAAGGAGACTTTGTAACTATAGTTTCAGCGGGTATTCCAGAAACAGTTTATGCTTTCTATGGATTATCAAAAATTGGAGCAACTGCAAATTTAATGGCATTTTACTTTGATCATGATCAAATGATAAAACGTATTGATGAATGTGATAGTGATATTTTAATTGTTATGTCAGATTTTTATCCATATATTAAAGATGCTATTAAAAAGTCAAAAATAAAAAATGTTGTTATTATTCCAACACTTAATTCATCAATGTTAAAATTTATAAAACCAGATAAAATAAAAACTCAGGGTGGCGAAGTGACATGGAAACAGTTTATTAAAGATGGTAGTCATAGAGAAGAAACAGAAACAGTCAATTTAGAAAAGGATAAACCTTTAGCAATGGTATATTCATCAGGCACAACTGGTGCTTCAAAGGGCATTTTGTTAAGTGAACAGAGTTTTCAAAACTTAATTGCGTCTTATAGAAAATCAGGTATGGATGTAAGCAGGGGACATAAGATGTATCAAATAATACCACCATGGTTTTCAACAGGAATTAGTACTTCAATTCATTTACCATTATCATCTGGAGCTACAGTTCTTATGGATCCAAGATTTGAAAGAGACATATTTGTAAAAAATATTTTTAAATATAAACCAGATTATACAGTTGCTGCTACAAGTATGTATGAAGGCTTTTTAGATGAAAAATTAGTTGGAAACAAAGATTTATCATTTTTTACTTATCCTACCGAAGGTGGCGAGCCATTAAGAAAAGAAGTACAAGAAAAAATAGAAGATGTATTTAAAAAACATAATGGTCCCAAAAGGTTATTAGTAGGATATGGTCAATGTGAATGTGGAGCTACAATATCAACAGAGACACTAAATACTATACATACACAAGGTACTGTTGGTATTCCACTTCCTGATGTTAATATAGCAATAGTAGATGAAAATATGAATCCTTTAAAATATAATGAAAGAGGGCAAATAATTGTTGATACCAAAAATGGAATGTTAGAATATTATAATAATCCAGAAGAACTAAGTGGTATTGTACAGGAGATATAGGAAAAATCAATGAAAATGGTAATTTATTTGTATATGGTAGGGCATCAGATTACACAGAAATAAATGATAAAAAAGTATATAACTTTGATATAGAAAATGCTGTTTTAAAAGACTCTAATGTAAAATTAGTTGAAGTACAAACAAATAATAATTTACTTACATGTCATGTTGTATTTACTGATGAATTTATGAAAATTTGTAATGAAGAAACTATCACTCAGGAATTAAAAAATATTCAAGATTTAATTTATGAAGATATTCAAGACGCTGATTTTGTACCAAGTCAGTTCAAAGTTAGAGAAAACTTTCCATATGCTAAGTCAGGAAAAAGAGATATTAATGAAATAAAAAATGAAACTGATGGCTTTATTGAAGTTGGAGAATACCAAAAATCAAATAAAGAATTGATAAAGAAATATCGCTAAAATGATATTTCTTTTATTTTTCGTTTATGATAGAATTAAAATAAAGAGGGCGTTTGTATGATATCAAGTTTAACATATTTAGTTCTATGTAATTTATTTTATATAATAACATTAAATATTATTTATTATTCAAAAACTAGATCTAAAAATTTAGAGAATAAGGTTTATAAATGGTTATTAGGATTAAATTTAATTGGATTAATATTACAATTATCTTGTGATTTATGTTCAATTTATTATGATTCATTAAATCATATATTTACTAATTTTACATATAAATTATATTTAATTTATTTTATAGCTTGGATTAATACAATGTTAGATTATGTTTTATCAATTTGTTTTGATAAAAGAAAAACAGTTGATTTAAATATTCCACTTACAATTTTAGAATGTTTTATTGTATTCTTTTTGCCTATAAATTTGTATAGAGATGTAGATCATGGAATATACTACACTTATGGTCCTTCTATTAACTATACTTTTGGTTTATCAGCTATCCTTATGTTTATTATTTGCTTTTTAACTATAATAAAGTTTAAAAAATTAAAAAAGAAAAAAGCTATTCCAATTTTTTTACTAATATTATGTGGCAGTATTTCATATTTTATACAACAATACCATCCCGAAATTATTAATCAAATGGAGCTCGCTAAAGAGTCTGCTGAAAAAGCTAATCGAGCTAAAAGTGATTTCTTGTCTTCTATGTCTCATGAAATAAGGACTCCACTTAATGCTATTGTAGGTTTATCTGAAGATAATTTAAATTATGCTGATAGAATTCCAAGTGAAGTAAAGGAAAACTCTGAAGATATAATAAATGCTTCTCATACATTACTTGAAATTGTTGGAAATATTCTAGATATAAATAA
>CACYRE010000136.1 GCA_902776735.1 uncultured Erysipelotrichaceae bacterium
AAAAAGTGGAAATAAGGAGAAGAAAAAAATAGATAGATGTAATTTTATGAAGAATCTATCTATTTTTTACTAAAAATTATTTTTACTCTTATTTACTGATTTTTGCTAATTTAAATTTGTGTAACATTACAATTAATGTGACCACTATGATATAGAAGGAAGCAATAAATCAACTAAAGGTTCAAAAATTTACTTACTAAAAAAATATAAATATAATAAACTTAAATAAATCAAATAATATTCCAATAGAAAAAAGAAAAAAATAAATAAACTAAAAAAAGCTTCAACTTCAAAATTAACATTTCATCAGATTATTACTTTTAAGTGTCACTTCACTCATAACTAAACATTTACATATTAAAAATATTATAAATCTATAATTAATATATTATAATATATATAAAGTATAGAATTAGTACGAGGTATAATATGAAGAAAAAGATAATATTTATTTTAGCAATTTGTTTATTATGTATTGGTTGTAGGAAAAAGGATAATTTAAAAGAGACAAAAAAAGAGCCTAAAAAAGCACAAGAAAAAATAACTGAAGAAGTTAAATATAAAGATTTAAATACTACCCCTATTGGAATATATTCTCTTAATGGAAATAAATTAATTAAAATTAAAGACTATAATACCAAATTAGAAGTAGAAAAAGATATTGGCATTTTTCAAATCTATCCATCTAATGATGATATAGTTTATTTAAATAATAATTTTGGAGAAAGTTATTATAATGAATGGATTAAATATCCAAATATAAAATTAGGTTTTAATATTAAATTTAGTCTAAATACAAAAGAATTTATTTCTTATAATATTTTAGGTCCACAAAACACATTTGATAAATGGGAATATTTAATGAATTATATATATGATGATTACGCTAATAGAAATAAATCATTTTATTCACATTTAGAAACTACTGATCTTACTGATAGTACATTATTTACTTCTTTTAAAATGCAAAGTAGTTATAAATGTGATATGATTTCTTCTAATATTATTTTATCTGTTTTTACATATGATTCAGATGATGACTTTCTAAATAATGAATATCGAGGTAATAGTATTTATTCTATAACAATTATTAATAATAAATAAAACTGTATAAATAACTTTTATACAGTTTTTTAATTTCTAATTATATTTTACTTTCTAACATTGATCTAAAAAATTTATTATTAGTATATTACATTAATAATACATATTTTATTTAACTTCTCTATATACTTCATCTATTATTGAATATAGAAAACAATCTACTTTTTTACCAGTTTTTACTTCAATATATTTTCTATATCCATTTAATTGTTTATTCTATATTTTTAAGCTTATAGTCAACTATAGTCATTTTATTTTTATCTTCTATTAATAAATCTATTATTCCATGTAAAAGAGTGTTATCTTCTTCATAAACAAATTCGTATTCTTTATACATATTTGAATTTAATTTATCTTTCATTAAAGGACTATTTATGAATGCTAATATTTTGTTTTTAATAAATGGTTCTACTGATTCTAAACTACTTAGTTTATTAAAGTCTAATTCTTCTAATATTTCATGTACTTTGGTACCAAATTCCATTAATTCTTTTTCTTCTTTAGAAATTAGATGAAGATTTTCTTTTGAAAAATGTTCGTCTTTTACTTCTTCTGTTTTAATATCTAATTCTTTAATAGTTAACTTATCTTCTATGGCATCTAAGTTATTTTCATTACTTTTAGTATTATTTAAATAGTCTTTTGTCGCAACTACATCACTTTTTATAATATAATCACTTAAATTAGCATAAATTGACTTTATAATAGCTAAAAATGAATTATATTTTTCTCTTACATAATTAGGTACTGTATCAAATACTTCAAAAGACTCTTCTTGCTCAGGTACAACTATTATCATTTTTTCTTTAGCACGCGTTAGTGCAACATATAAAAGTCTAATCTTTTCACTTATTTCTTCCACTCTAGTATTATACTTAAGTAATGTCTTTAAAATAGTATCTTTATAATAATTATTTATATAAGGTAATATTAAA
>CACYRE010000137.1 GCA_902776735.1 uncultured Erysipelotrichaceae bacterium
TATTTTAGTATTATCAATTGTTATATCTTCTAAAAAATATTTAAGTATATTGTCTGGAAGTGATAAAAATAAAGTACTTTTTTCATTTTCTTTGGCACTGCTCATCAATGACATAACTTTTTGAAATTTATCTTTATCATCATCACTAATTTCAGATGACATCATAATTTTTTGAGAAGTGCTCATAACCTTTTCTTCGGTAAAATTACTAGTCATTTTTTTAGAAATATCTTTTAATACTTCGGTCTTTGGAGTCAATCCTTTAGTAATTTCATTTGTAAAGTCTGACAATTTATTAGGAGCAATCAAAGAAAGAATAGCACTAATCCAAGCTAAAATTAAACTAAATATTAGCAGAAATTTCCAGGTATCTAATTTTTTTAATAGTCGTTTAAGAGAAGGCCAAAATTTTTTTGGTTTCTCAATAGTTCTAGAAGGTCTAGGCATTTTTCAACTCCTCCTCACTCAATTATTTCTTTATATACTTTACACTTTTTTAATAATTCTTTATGTGTTCCTTGTCCAACACAGTGTCCCTTATCTAAGACAATGATTTTATCAGCATTGATAATTGTACCAATTCTTTGGGCAACTATCACACTAGTTGCATCTTTTGTATAATTTTTTAACTCTTTTCTAAGTGTTGCATCTGTTTTATAGTCTAATGCGCTAAATGAATCATCAAAAATATAAATTTCTGGATTTCTAGCAATTGCCCTGGCAATTGACAATCTTTGTTTTTGTCCTCCAGAAACATTAGTACCGCCTCTTGCTATGTGAGCATCATACTTACCATCCATTTTCTCAACAAATTCATTTCCTTGAGCAACTTCTATTGCTTTTTTAGCTTTTTGAGAAATATAACCAATTTTATTATGAAGAGCAGTTTCATCATATTTCTTTACATTTATACCATCAACTAATACTTCACCATCCGTAGCATCATAAAATCTAGGTATTAAATTAATAAGAGTTGATTTACCAGATCCAGTCGATCCAATAAAAGCAATTGTATCACCTTTATTTGCTTTAAAGGAAATATCTTTCAACAAATATTCATCAGCATCAGGATACTTAAATGATACATTTTTAAACTCAATAGTTCCAACTTCATTAGTTTTACCTTTAAATTCTCCACTTTTTATAGCAATTTCTTCATCTAAAACTTCATTAATTCTTTTAGCAGACACTTCGGATCTAGGCCACATCATAAATATAACCGCAAGCATTAAAAATGACATTATTACTTGCATTCCATAGCTTGAGAATACAACCATATTACTAAATAATTTTAATTTATCAAGCATTCCAGCTTTATTTATTAGAATTGCTCCAATTATATAGATTCCTAAAGTTAGATTTTGCATTACTAAATTCATAATGGGGAACATAACAGATAAACATCTTTGATTAAACATTTGTGTTTTAGTTAATTCATTATTGACTTTTTCAAATCTTTCGGCTTGATATTTTTCAGCATTAAATGCTCTAATTACTCTAATACCTGTTAAATTTTCACGGGTAACTCCATTAATTTTATCAATTAACTTTTGAACAATAGAGAATTTTGGTAGAACAATTGCCATTAATATTCCAACAGTTATAAGTAAAACTACAACACAAACTGCTGTTAAAATACTCCACTCTACACCTTTATTTAAAATTTTCATTATTGCCCAAACAGCCATTATTGGAGCTTTAGCCATTACTTGTAAACCCATTCCTATTAACATCTCTACTTGGTTTACATCATTAGTAGTACGAGTAATTAAACTACTTGTTTGAAATTTCTTCATTTCTTGAATACCAAATTCTTGAATCTTTTTAAATATTTTTAAACGAATATTAGCAGAAAAAGAGGAAGCAACTTGTGCAGCAAAATATCCAACAACTACAGCTGAGATAAGAGAACCTCCAGCACAAAGTAACATATAAACACCTTGTTCTATAATATCTTTCATCTTACTACCCTCAGTTTGAACAAGTCTAGTAATTTCACTCATATAGTCAGGCATTTTTAACTCTAACCACACTTGAAATACAATTAAAGTTATACATATTACTACATATAATATATAAATATATTTAAATCATCATTGTTTATTCCATCTAATAAAGTATCATTTAATTTATCTATTTTTTTCTCAATATCTTCATGCATTTTTTTAGTCTCTGAAGATAGGACAACTCTTTTTCGCCTAGCATCACTTGTATCATTTATTTTTTCAATAAAGCCATTTCTTTCCATATTAATAAGTACTTCTGATATAGCTGCTTTACTAATTTTTAAATTTTCTTCTAGGTTTTTTTGATAAACAACTTTATCTTGATTTTTGCTTAAATAATTAATTATTTCTATTTGTAGTGGTTTTGGATGTTTGCCAAGAATTCCATCTTCACTTGAAAATAACATTTTACCAATAGAAATATTTAAGTTTTTAATTTCTCTTATGATATTTATTTGCATTTTGGCCTCCCTTAATGATGTTGCTCATAAATTGTAAAATAAATACAACAGATAGTCAAGTACTTAACTAAATATTCTTATAAATAAGAAATTTAT
>CACYRE010000138.1 GCA_902776735.1 uncultured Erysipelotrichaceae bacterium
TAGTTATGGAAGACAAGATCTAAAAACTGTTTCATCTGGAGAAGGCTATTTTATAACAAATGGTTATGCTAAACCTATTACATGGGAAAAAGATTCTAGGAGTTCAAAAACAGAATATAAATATAAAAATGGACAGACAATTGTTTTAAATGATGGTAATACATTTATTCAAATAGTTCCTTTAACAAGTAATATTATTATAGATTAACAAAAAAAACAAGCGTATCTTTTGAATAAATATTTGAAACGTGAATTTTTATTTGAAATCACATATAGATTAATTCAATTTATACTTTATAAGTAGAAAATAAAAAGGTAATAATAAAAACATAATAAGCAACTTATAAGTTATATAATCATAAAATAATAATTGATGAAAACCTGTATTTAATTTAAATCATGATAGAATATTTATAGGTAATATGTTATAATGAAAAAAATAAGGAGGCAAAAATGGATAATTTAATGTCAAAAATTTTTAAATCATCATTCTTAAGTTCTGTAATCTTAGTAATTTTAGGAATACTTCTTATATTTGAATCAGAAGCTACAATAATTTCTATTTCTTATATATTAGGAGCAATTATAATAGCTTTGGGCGTTATGGAAATGTTAAAATACCTTAAAGATATGAACTCAAAAAATCAAAACATTCTTGATTTAGCTTATGGAATTATTTGTGTTGTATTTGGAGTTATTGTAATACTTCATCCTCATGCAATAGCAAGTATTATTCCATTTGTTGTAGGGATTATTATAATTTTAAATAGTGCAACAAAATTACAATATAGTATGGAATTAAAGAAAAACCAGAATGAATTATGGAAATCAACAATGATAATAGCAATACTTACTACTATATGTGGAATAGTAATAATATTTAATCCATTTTCAGGTGCTATATTAATTACAAAGATAATTGGAATAATAATAGTAATATATTCAATACTTGATATAATATCTTCATTGACAATAAAAAACACTATTCAAAAAATACATACAGCAATAGAGGAAAATATTAATGATGCAACAATATTAGAAGAAACGTCAGAAAAAGAAGGCAAAAGAGAAACAAAAAAAGTTAAAAAGAAGAAGGGTAAAAAATGATATTAAACAAATATTTATCTATTCTAGGAATAATAGATACACTTAATGAATTGAACGAAAAATTAAACAAATTTTCAGCCAAACATTTAGATAATGTAGGCATTGGAACAATCATAATTATTGTACTAGTGGTTGTAGCATTTTTCGGAATAGAATCATTGAATAAAAAATAAACCAATATAAAATTAAATTACTATACTATTATTTTACCTATATTCGTAAAATAATAGTAGGAAAAAAATAATAAAAAATTTAGTTATAATAAAGTAAAATAATTAATTGATATTAACCTCGTTTCTTGGGCAAAATAGAAACGAGGCTTTATTTTGCTAATTAACTCTAACAGATAAAATTAAAATTTATAAAGAAAAAAGGTAGCTTAACTCCTTGTTTATCAAAAAAATATAATATAAATGAATCTAAATTAAAGATTTAATAAGTATAAATAGATTTGAGTTTTAAAAAAAAGATATATTTTTCTTAAAGTATCTAAAGTACCTAAATTAGTTTGTTATACAATTAAAATTTTGCTTGATTAATAGAAACATCAATAATTTACCTTCTTTGCAATCATATATTTTATAATAAATTTTTATTTTTTTAATTTCAAAATTAATTTACACAGCCAGAAAAATTCATAATTTGCTTAAACAATAAAAAGTATGTATAATGAAAAACGAGGTATTGAAATGAAAATGGATAATTTAGAAATAGGAAAAAAATATGAAATTCATAGCTATAAACACAATGGAAAAATTCATAGATCATGGGATGAAGCAGTTCTTTTAGAAATACATAAAGATTATTTAATATTTGGAAATAAAAAAACAAAAGTGACTGAATCAGATGGAAGAACATGGAAAACGAAAGAACCTGCTGTATTATTTTTCTTCAATAATAATTGGTTTAATATCATAGGACAAAATAAGAAAAATGGAAAATATTATTATTGTAATATTGCTTCACCATTTATAATAGAAGAAAATACAATAAAATATATTGATTATGATTTAGATTTACGAGTATTTCCAGATGGTAGTTTTAAAATTCTTGATAGAGGAGAATATAAGTATCACAAAGAACTAATGAAATATCCTGAAAGTATTGATGAAATATTAAAATATGAACTTACAAATTTAATTAATATTGTTAGAAAAAAAGAGAATGCATTTAAGCCAGGGACTATTGAACACTATTGCGATTTATATAAAAAAGTAAAAGGCAGTTAAAATAATAACTGCATAACATAATTTAATAAAAAATAAACAAACTAATATATTGCAATAACATAAAATTAATATATAAGCTTGATAGTATATTTACACTAACATTAACAAACAAAGATGTAGAAGCAAGAAGATATATTTAGAAATATTTAAAAAAAATTTAAAAAAACCTTTACAAGAGTAAAAAAAGCTAATATAATACATAGACATACATGGAGGAAAAATTCATTTTATTATTTAAAAAAATAAAAAATGTCTTGACTTAACAAACCATGTTTGATATAGTGAAAATGCAGTCCGAAAGATTGCAAAAATGATCTTTGAAAACTAAGCAAAACGTCAATTATGAGTAGCTAGGAAACTAAATCAAAA
>CACYRE010000139.1:0-3055 GCA_902776735.1 uncultured Erysipelotrichaceae bacterium
TTTTTTATTTTTACTTATAGTACTTATATTCATCATTAACCACTCCATATCTTTATAAATTAATTATATATTATTAATTTATAAATTAAAAGGTAATTTATTTCAAAATCATCTTTTTATGATAATAATTATATACTCTAAAAATGTTTTTACATTAAATTATTAAAATTTGAAAAAATTTAACAAATATAATAAATTTTATATTATAATAATTAAGTAATAATAGAAAGGGAGGAAAATAATGATTAAATATAATTTTAAAGGAAAGAATGTAATAATTACTGGAGGAAGTATGGGTCTTGGTAAAGCTACTGCTACTGAATTTGCAAGAGCTGGTGCAACTATTATTCTTGCTGATATTAACAAAGAAGAAATGGATAATACGAGTCGAGAATTACAAAGAGAATTTAATGTTAAAGTCTTAGAATATATTGTTGATGTATCTAACTATAATGAAGTAGAAAGTATGGTTAGTTCTGTTTACAAAAAACTTGGCCGAGTTGATATTCTAATTAATAATGCTGGTATTTGTAAAACTTTACCTTTAGAAGATACTACCAAAACAGATCTTGATAAAATGATTAAAGTTAATTTAAATGGAACATTCTATTTTTGTAAATGTGTTTTACCTATTATGAAAAAGCAAAGATATGGTAAAGTTGTAAACTTGTCTAGTATAGCTGCTAAACTTGGAAGTGCCAATGCCTCTGTATATTCAGCAACAAAAGCAGGTGTTCTTGAATTAACTGCCTGCCTTGCCCGCGAATATGCAGAATATGATGTAAATATAAATTGTGTTTTACCAGGAATTATACGTACTCCATTATGGAATCAAATGTTAGTTGAAATGACAGAAGAAAATCACGCTAATAAAGATGCAGTTTTCAAAAGTTATACCGATACAATTCCAATGAAAAGGCCACAAGAACCAGTTGATATTGCAAATGCTATTTTATTTCTTTGTACAGATGAAGCTAGTAATATAACTTTTTTTATTAAATACTATTTAACAGGATTTTTAATTTCTTCAATCTCTCCAAATTTATCATAGCTTATTTCAAGACTTAAATTATTATTACATAAATTATTCAATTTACAATAACTATCAAGACTATAATTAATCTTATAAACACTATTTGAACTATTAGTCCTCAAAGTAATATTATTAGGTATTTCATCATAATCAGTATTAGTATTAAAAATAATTTTATTTAAACTATTAGTAGAAATAAATAATTTATATTCATAATCTCCAGTTTCATAATTAGTAGTAGAATCCAAATAAGAATTCTTTAAAATTCGAGAAATATTAAAACTTTATTGGATTATCACACTTACTCCAAATAGAATTATGTATAAAATAAAGATCATGATTTTTATAATAATTAATATTATTACTATTAAATAAACAATTATAATTATTACAACTACCAGTATAACTATAAATATTATTATCTAAATTAATATTATAATTAAATTGATAATTACCATTAATTATTTCTGATAAATTATATTTTATATTTGTCCCATTTTGATAATTACTATACCTTCCACTTCCCCGATTAACACTACTACCAACTCTAATAAAAATTATCAATACTAAAAAAAATATAAAATAAAAGCCCAATACAACCCAAGCTCTTTTTTGTGGATCTTTTCTTATTTCTTTATATTTTTTTAATAAGTTTATAATTTTCATTTAAACACCTTACCAATAAGAGATTTTTTACCTATACCATTTACATAGGATAAAGCAGACATTTTTTTCTTACTAAATGGTTTCACTTCTGTAATAATAATTGCTCCATCTCCAGTTTTTACAACAATTCCTTTTTTTGTAACATCAACTATTTCTCCAATTTCTCCATTATATTTATCACAAGATATTATACTATTATAAATTTTCATTTCTTTATCATCAATTATTGCATTTGCAGAAGGTAATGGAGAAAGTCCTCTAATTAAATTAAATACTTCCCGACTACTCTTACCAAAATCAATATGTTCTTCTTCTCTTTTAATATTATAAGCATAAGTCACATTATCTTCATCTTGTTTAATTCTTTTATTTGTACCATTAATTATTTTAGGTAATTCCTCTAATAATAAATCTTTTCCCATTAAACTTAATCTATTATATAAACTTTCTAAATTATCATTATCTGTAATATCAGTCTTTCTTTGACAAATAATGTCTCCATTGTCCATCTTAACATCCATATACATGATTGTAATACCTGTAGTTTTAAAATCTTCCATAATAGCTCTATTAATAGGAGCACCTCCTCTTAACTTTGGAAGCAAAGAAGCATGAACATTAATACATCCAAGTCTTGGATAATCAAGTAACTCTTTAGGAATAATCTGTCCATATGCACATGTAACAATTATATCTGGCTGAAGTTGTATAATACTTTGATATTCATCTCTAATTTTAATTGGTTGCAACACAGGAATATTATATTTTAAACATTAACAGCAAATTTAGGTGTTCCCATAAATACTACTCTCATAAAATTCCTCCTCTAAGAATCAATATTATTGTAGCAATAACTCCTAAAGATATCAATAAAGATCCAACTATTATTAATATAGAAACTTTTCCATAAGCATTATCTATTTCAAATTTATCTATAAATGTCTCTTTTTTAGTATTATCATCAATTAAAACAGGATTAAATTCCTTAAAATACTTCAAATCAATTACTTCAAAATTATTATATAAATCCTTATTAAAAGAAATATTAATATACTTACTATTAAGAATACGATCAATATTTTCATATACATCTTGATCATTATTTATAAATTCATCCATTCTACTCTTAGTAGATTTTATCAATCTTCTTTTAACTAACAATAAAGACATATTTTTATTATTATGTAATCCATTCCAATAATTATCTATACTTTTAATAATAAAATCTTCTTCTTTATCACTAATATTAGTAGAATTAATAAACCTTTTCAAAGACTTTTTCAAAGAAGAATAACTTTCTTTTAATGATATATCTTCTCCAACGTTACTATCAAAAAAAGGACTATTTACTAAAGA
>CACYRE010000139.1:3061-5792 GCA_902776735.1 uncultured Erysipelotrichaceae bacterium
AAATATTTTATTTATTTCAATCATATTTTGAAAAGTATTACATCTTTCAGGTACAAAGCCATGACTTTTTACGTCATTAGAATATAGATTATTAAAACCATATATATAATAACCATCAATAATGTATCTGTTAAAAACATAACTAATTATTTCTTTTTTGCTTAAATCATCATCTATATATTTAATATTTAATTTTTCAGCAACTAATTTACATATAAGTTTATTTATTCCAAGAGAAATATCTTGAAAATTATCAATTTTTTTATATAATTTTTCCAAATCTACTATAAAATTATCAAATAAATTTATATCATCAATTACTACCTTAAACTTATAAAGTGCATCATAGAAATTAAATAAAGCGATATCTTTAGGGGTAGCTAATGTCATTAAAGAATCATCTACTTCTTTGGCATAATACTTTTCGACAATACCAATTCTATTCATAAGTAAAATGACATCAGCTCTTTCTAAATACTCATCTAGCATAACATAATCACCCCAATTTATTATTTTACACTATTAATATAAGTGGTTATATAATAAATACTTCCCACCACAATAATAACAGCTAAAACAAATAAAATAATAACAACAAATGGATTTTTTCTATCCCAATAGCCATCTAAATTGGTAGAAGAATCCTTCATTAATTGTTCATAATCTTCTCTATTTTTCTTATTAAACTCCAGCTCTTTATCATTTTTAGTATTATTCTTCACTGATAAGCACCTCTATTCTCCATATAATAGAATAGCATATTTTAAAACATTTGACTAGGATTAAAATCTATAGCAACTTGTAATTTAGTATTAGATTTGTAATGATTAACTAATTTTTCTAAAATATCAGTCAAATTATCTTTTCTTTTATATTTAAGGATAATATTATAACTATAAATATTATTAATTTTAAATATACTACAAGTACTAGGACCAAGTATTATAAAATTTGGAAAGTTTCTTTCTAAACTTCTCTTTATTTTTAATGATTCTTCCAAAATATATTCTGGATTTTTTCCACTTACTTTTATATTACATAAAAAATAGTATGGTGGATATTTTAATTGTTTTCTATTTTGCATTTCCTGATCGACCACTTCTACCAGCTACTTGACTAAGTAAATCATAAGTATTTTCACTACTTCTAAAATCTGGAATATTTAAAGATGTATCAGCATTAATTACTCCTACTAAAGTAACATTAGGAAAATCAAGGCCTTTTGCTACCATTTGAGTACCAAGCAAAATATCATATTCTTGCTTTCTAAATTCTTCAACCATCTTTTCATGCATTCCTTTACGACTAGTCGTATCATAGTCCATTCTAAGTACTCTAGCTTTTGGAAACAAATTATTTAATTCTTCTTCAATTCTTTGCGTACCAATGCCCAAATTAGAAAGAGCCTCTTCTCCACACTTTGGACATTTTTTATAGACCTTTTCCCCATAGCCACAATAATGACATCTAAGTGTATTACTACTCTTATGATAAGTTAAAGTAATATCACAATTAGGACATTTGAAAGTAAATCCACAATTCTTACATGTTACAAACGAAGAATAACCTCGCCGATTTAGTAATAAAATTACTTGTTCAGACCTTTCAAGTCTCTTATTAATTTCATCTACTAGTTGTTTCGAAAAATGCCCCTTTACTCTTCTTATTTCTTGGTTCATATCTACAATTTCTATATTTGGTAATTTCTTTCCATTTACACGATTCGGTAATTCCAATAACCTAAATACCCCTTTCATAGCTCTAGCCATGGCTTCTAGAGAAGGAGTTGCACTTCCCATGACAACTGAACAATTATGCTTCTTAGCTCTAATAAGAGCAATATCTTTAGCATTATATCTTGGACTTGGATCACTTTGTTTATAAGAATCACTATGTTCTTCATCAATTATGATAATTCCTCCATCGCTTAATCCCGAGTGAATTGCTGCTATATTATCACCAAAACGTGCCTGAAATCTACTAACCATTTGAGGCGTTAAAGAAATCTCTGGAACTAAAACAATACTAGTCTTACCCTGTTTTAAATAATAATCAATTAACTCCATATAAACTTCTGTTTTACCTGAACCAGTAACTCCATATAATAAAAATGTATTAGGACTATTTTTAATAACTTCTGACACTACATGTTTTTGATCATCAGTTAACTCATGAACACTATAATTACTCTTTTTATAATTCAATCTATAATGTTCTTTTAATTCTTTAACTATAACCCCCTTTTTAACTAAAGTATTAACACTACTTAAAGAAATATTAAGTAATTTATCTCTTCTTACATAACCCTTTTCCTTAAGCAAATTAATAATACTTAGCTGTTTATCATTAAATTTATAATTATTATCATAATCATTACTTAATTTATAATATGTATCATACTTAATATTAACAGAAGTTCCATTCTTTGCCTTTAATCCTTTAGGTAACATTACTTGATAACAAGAAATCAAAGTTGCCAAAAGATCTCTACTCATTATTTTACCAATTTCAAGCAACTCATCATTTAAAATAATATCTTTATCAATAATAGATATTATACTTCTTAATTCTTTATCCGTACTTTTATCATCTTTTATTTCTAAAACAAATCCTTCTATTTTCATTTTACCAAAAGGAACTAATACTCTAATACCTACTTTAATATTATTAATTAAATCAGAGGGAATATTATATTCAAATATTTTATCAACATTTCTATTAGATATCTCAA
>CACYRE010000140.1:0-1178 GCA_902776735.1 uncultured Erysipelotrichaceae bacterium
TAATAAAGAAACAATACTAAACCTAGCAGATAAATTAAAAGGTGACAACATGAAAGATGAAAAATCAATTAGAGAAGTAATTCAAGAATTATGTAAAATAACTGGTAAAGATATCTCAAAAGAAAAAGAAGATAAAATAATAAGTACTATTATTAATGATCAAGTACCACAAAATGTTGAAAAAATGTTTTGAAAAGACTATAAATTTAGTCTTTTTTATTATATAATAATTCTAGAATAGGAGAATTTATTTATGGAAAAAAATTTTAATTACTATTATGATGAAGAAAAAAATATTATTTATATAACACGAGATGTCCTAGAAAAATCTAGAGCATTAGATTTGACAATTGAAGGAAATCCAAAAATTATTAATAATTCTAATTGTTATTCTATTAATTATAAAGATCTAAAAAAACTAGAAGAACTAACTAAAACTAAAGGTATAGAAAATAAAATAACTATCAAGAAAAAACCAACTAACATTATAATAGCTTATGACTTAAACAATATATTATATAATGAGGAAAACATTTCTAATTCTAATAATGCAACCTTGATTATGGGAAGACCTTGTTTTAAAACAACAATTGATGATTTAAATAAATGTAATAAAAAATATTTTATTGTAAAAGTATATTCTTCAAGAAATAAATTAAATAATATAACTGTTTGTAATTATAAAAATATTTTATTTATTCCAGAGACCTTTCTAAATATGAACAACTTAAATATTGAGAACAAAAGAAGAATAAAGGTAAATAATGAAATATATAAAGAAATATCTTCTAATGAATTAAATAAATTTAAAAATATTTTTAATATTAAATTTATAATTAAAAATATTGTTCCAGCAAACAGGTAGATTCAATCTACTTGTTTTATTTTCAACAATTTATCTATTAACATACCCATTACTAAAGTCATAAATATATAAAGAATATAGGAATATCTTGGAGATATTTCTATAAACATATATATAAAATAATATAATCCAATTATTATTTTAATTAAAAGTAATTTACCATTATATTATTTTTAGAAAATAAACTAATTATAAATAACAAAATAATTAAATTTAAACATCTCTTATTAAATTTAACAATACCTCATATAAATATAATACTCAGTTATATAATTATCTCTATAAATACAATTTTTCTAATAGATTTATTTAA
>CACYRE010000140.1:1184-2198 GCA_902776735.1 uncultured Erysipelotrichaceae bacterium
TTTCATATATTTTACTAGTATAAGGAGAATGTTATGGAAAAATATGAAATAATTAAAAATATTGCGAAAAGAAGTGGTGGAGATATTTATTTAGGAGTAGTTGGAGCTGTTAGAACTGGTAAATCTACTTTTATTAAAAGAGTTGTAGAAACATTAATTGTTCCACACATTGAAGATGAATATGAAAGAAAAAGAGCATTAGATGAAATTCCTCAAAGTGCTGCTGGAAAAACTATTATGACAACTGAACCTAAATTTGTTCCAAATAATACTGCTAAAATTAAAATTGATGATGTTGAATGTAATATTAAATTAATTGATTGCGTCGGTTATATGATTAATAACGCCATTGGAGCAACCGATGAAAATGGACCTAGAATGGTCAAGACACCTTGGTATAATGAAGAAATACCTTTCACAGAAGCAGCTGAAATAGGAACAGAAAAAGTAATTAAAGAACATTCAACTATTGGTATAGTAGTAACAAGTGATGGATCAATCGGTGATTTTCAAAGAAATGATTATATCGATGCAGAAACTAGAGTAATTGAAGAACTAAAAGGATTAGGAAAACCATTTATAGTAGTTCTAAATACAACTCATCCAAACCATCCGGATACCGAAAATATAGCTAAAGAAATAAGACAAAAGCACAACATTCCAGTACTTCCAATAAATATTGAAGCCATGAATGAAAAAGATATGTACGATATTTTAAGAGAAGCCCTTTATGAATTTCCTGTCCTAGAAGTAAGAGTAAATATTCCAGAATGGATTAGTATTCTTAATTTAGATAATAAAATAAAGAAGTCCTATATTGACACTATTAAAGAAAGTATTGTAGAAATTGATAAAATAAGAGATGTAGAAAAAATAACTGAACACTTTAAAGAAAATGAATATATTGATAAATGCTACTTATCAGATGTAGATACTTCTACTGGTATAATTACTATTAATTTATCTAGTCCTATGGAATTATATAATGAAACTCTAAATAATTTAATAGATAAA
>CACYRE010000141.1:0-1239 GCA_902776735.1 uncultured Erysipelotrichaceae bacterium
ACCATTAGGATATCTAATTTCCATTAAATTACTTTTATATAATTTATATAGACTAATACCATCACTTATTTTAAATGATCTACTTTTATATCTAATATTATCAATATAATGTTTACTATTAAAATCAACCTTATTAATATTAGCAAATAATCTATCTCTCATATTATTTGCAAATCCATATTTTGTCTTTCTAATATAGTTTTTTTCTCCTCTAAAAAAAATATCAATTTCTGGCTCATAAACAATTAAAAGCTTATATAATATTTCAAAAAATTTTGGATTATCTAAATATCTGGATATATCTATATTGATGTGCTCTCCACAATACATATCTATATATGATTTATTATTTTTTAATAATTCACATATTTTTTTTAATTCTTTCCAACTATCAATATTATCACTAAGAATTCTACTTGAAATTTCTGTAGGATCTTCATCAAGTATCCAATGATCAAAAGTTGTATCAAATTTTTTATGATTAATTAAATATCTAATTGGAATTAAATAACTAATAGAATTTTTATATATTTCTGATAAAGTCCTATTATCATTTGCAAACTCTATTTCAACTCCAAAGTTATATTTATCATTAAAACCTATATTTTTTTCCATTATACCTCCCCCATTCATGTTTTTGTATTATAACATTAAATCATTTAAATTTAAAGTAGAATCATAAAATAATATATGTTAGAATAAGTAATAGGAAGTGAAGTTTATGAAGAAAACAATCTTAACAGGTCTTCGACCTACAGGTAATTTACATTTAGGTCATTATTTTGGAGCAGCACAAAACTATTTAAAATTACAAGATGATTATGACTTTTTTTTGGAAATTGCTGACGTTCAAGCCTTAACTGATAATTTTAATAATCCAGATAAAGTAAGAACTAATGTTTATGAAATAACTAAGGATTTATTGGCTATTGGGTTGGATCCTAAAAAAGTTAATTTTTTTATTCAATCAAAGATTCCAGAAATTGCTGAGCTTACAGTTTATTATGGAAATTTAGTAACTGTTGCTAGACTCCAAAGAAATCCAACAGTAAAGACAGAAATAGCTCAAAAAAAAGAGTTATTTGGAAACTCTGGAGAAAGTATAACTTATGGGTTCTTAGGTTACCCAGTTTCACAGGCGGCAGATATCACTGCTTTTAAAGGTGAACTTGTTCCAGTCGGAGAAGATCAATTACCTTTAATTGAACAATGTAGAGAAATTGTTAGGAAGTTTAATTC
>CACYRE010000141.1:1249-2317 GCA_902776735.1 uncultured Erysipelotrichaceae bacterium
AAAAGAATTAAAGGACTAGATGGTAATGAAAAAATGGGTAAAAGTTTAGGAAATGCCATTTACTTAGTTGATGATGAAGAAACGATAAAGAAAAAAATAATGGGAGCTTTAACTGATAAAAATAAAATAAAAAAAGATGATCCAGCAAATCCTGATGTTTGTATGGTTTACTACTATCATAAACTAGTTAATAGTGATGATAATACTAAAATTGTTGAAAAAGAATGTCGCAAAGGTTGTCGTGGTTGTGTTCAATGTAAAAAAGAGCTTATTGAAGCCATGAATAATTTCTTAAAACCTATTCAAGAAAGAAGAAAAAAATATGATGAAAATCCACAGCTTGTAGAAGAAATTTTAAATGAAGGAACAAAAAATGCTCAAAAAAAAGCCAAAGAAGTAATGCAAAAAGTTAAAAAAGCAATGAAGATAGATTATTAATCTATTTTTTTATTAGCAAAATATTTAATAGAATAAATCCTACAATAAATAATAAACAATAATAATTAGTTAGAATAAATTCCAAATATTCTAATATAGTATATCCAAAAGTAAACAAATTAAAATAAATTGCTATAAAAGTAATACCAATACTCATAAATATTATACTAAGTATATAAATAATAATTCTTTTCATATTAAATAATATTAAAAAGACTCTAATTTATGAGTCTTTATCATCTAATTCTTTTAAGTTTACTTTATTAATATTTTCAAATTTCTTAGTAATTTTCTCCGTAGTTATAGAAACATTTTCTACGTCTTTATTTACTGTTTGAATACTTCTTGCGAGTTTATCCCAACGTTCTTTATATCTAGAGAATTCTAAACCTAATTTATTTAATTCTTCATGTATTACTCTGGTGTACTTATCTCTTTCAATATTTTTTATTATCATTTGAATAACTGTTAATGTAGAAATTAAGGTAGTTGGACTTGTAATCCAAACTTTTTTTCGATAAGAATAATTAATAATATCAGAGTGATAGGCATTAACTTCAGCAAAAATAGCTTCTGCTGGTAAGAATAAAATAGCCTGATTTGAAGTAATTCCTGGAATAATATATTTAT
>CACYRE010000141.1:2322-3233 GCA_902776735.1 uncultured Erysipelotrichaceae bacterium
GCAAATAATACACAATCTGCTATTACGCCGGTTGGAAAAGTATATTGTAATTGATATATACTATTATTATTTTCTCCAAATACAGATGATAATATTTGTTTTAAATTTACTTCTCCATAAATACCTCTAGTCTTTTTATCAGTTAAAATACTTTGAAGACTTACTATATCTCCAGATAGACTTTCAATTTTCTTTTGTGCTTCATCTATTTTACTTAATCTTTCAATAACATTTTGAAATGTTTTATTAGTTTTTTCAAAATTTTGATCAAGTCTTTCATTTACCTTTTCATTAATTAAAATTAGTCTTTTTTCTACACTATCATTTAATTTAGTAAAATCATCATTAATAGAATGACTTAAATCATTTTTAAAATCTCCCATTTCTTTCATCATATTAATTTCTAATTTACTTAGTCTTTCTGTAATATTTGCTTCATTAATATTTTTAAATAAAGAGATAACTATCAATATTAGATTAACTATAAGTAATCCAATTATTATATAATCCATAAATCAACCTCTATTCTATTTTATTATATTATAATTTTAGTATCTAAACAAGTAAGCATTAAAACCACCATTAACATTTATTACATTATAACCTAAATTATTAAGTTTATTTACAATTAATTTACTTCTACTTCCAGATTGACAATATATATAATAAGTATCTTTTTTATTTAAATATTTATTATAATTATTAAGTAATTCATAACTATTTATATTAATAGCTCCAGGTATATGACCATTAATAAAATTATAGTTATTTCTTATATCTATTATTTTAGGATTATGTAATGACAATAAATTATTAATATCAATATTTTTCATTTCATCACCTATAATAATAAATGCTGAAAAAAGAATCTATGTAATTATAGATTCCTATCTAACTTTATAAGGCTTTTC